>JAJXSP010000535.1 GCA_021784515.1 Myxococcales bacterium
CGAGCCGAGGTAGAAGCCGCCCCAGCGCTTGCACGCGTCGGTCACCTGCTGGCTGCGGTTGCCCTTCGCCACCATCACGAAGCTGCCGCCGTTCTTCTGGAACAGGTCGACGTAGGAGTCCATGCGCCCCGCCGTCGTCGGGCCGAACGAGCCCGACGCCATCCCCGGCGGCGTCTTGGCGGGCCCGGCGTAGTAGACGGCGTGGTCCTTGATGTACGACGGCAGCCCCTCGCCCCGGTCGAGCCGCTCCTTGATCTTCGCGTGGGCGATGTCGCGCGCGACGATCATCGGGCCCGACAGCGCGAGCCGCGTGGTCACCGGGTAGCGCGACAGCGTCGCCCGGATCTCGCTCATGGGCTGGTTGAGGTCGACCCGCACCACGTGGTCGGCGCCGCCGGGGGCCTGCCGCGGCTCCTTCGGCGCCGGGAGGTAGCGCGCCGGATCGGTCTCGAGCTGCTCGACGAAGACGCCGTCGCGGGTGATCTTGCCGAGCGCCTGGCGGTCGGCGCTGCACGAGACGCCGATCGCCACCGGGCAGGAGGCGCCGTGGCGCGGCAGTCGAATCACGCGCACGTCGTGGCAGAAGTACTTGCCACCGAACTGCGCGCCGATGCCGGTGCGCTGCGCGATCTCGAGGACCTTCTGTTCCATCGCGAGGTCGCGGAAGCCGCGGCCGAGGCGGTTGCCCTCGCCAGGCAGCCCGTCGAGGTAGCGCGCCGAGGCGAGCTTGACGGTCTTGAGCGCGTACTCGGCCGAGGTGCCGCCGACGACGATCGCGAGGTGGTAGGGCGGGCAGGCCGCGGTGCCGAGCGCGCGCAGCCTGGCGTCGAAGAAGGCCGCGAGCCCCTCGGGCGTGAGCAGCGCCTTGGTCTCCTGGTAGAGGTAGCTCTTGTTGGCCGAGCCGCCGCCCTTGGCCATGAAGAGGAAGTGGTACTCGTCACCGTCGGTGGCATACAGCTCGATCTGCGCCGGCAGGTTGTTGCCGGTGTTGACCTCGTCGTACATCGTGAGCGGCGCCATCTGCGAGTAGCGGAGGTTGCCGCCGACGTAGACGTCGGCCACGCCGCGCGCCAGCGCCGCCTCGTCGCCGCCGCCGGTGAACACCTGCTGGCCCTTCTTGCCCATGACGATCGCGGTGCCGGTGTCCTGGCACATCGGCAGGACGCCGTCGGCGGCGATCACCGCGTTCTTGAGGAGGTCGAGCGCGACGAAGCGATCGTTGGGCGAGGCCTCGGGATCGTCGAGGATCTTGCGCAGCTGCGCGAGGTGGCCCGGGCGAAGGTAGTGAGCGATGTCGTGCATCGCCTCGCGCGCGAGCAGCGTCAGCGCCTCGGGGGCGACGCGCAGGAAGCGGGCGCCGCCGCCCTCGAAGGTGGAGACGCCGTCGCCGCCGACCCTCCGCCAGGGCGTGTCGTCGTGGTGGGCGATGGGGAGGATTTCCTGGTAGGTGAAGTCGGCCATGGGCGGAGGCTGCCCCCGGCGCGGGAGCGCGTCAAGCGCGGGCGCGCCGCTTGACCGGCATGCAGGTGGGTGCGACGGTCGCGCGGCGTGAGGTGGAACGAGCGGATCGTGGGTGTGGCCCTCGGAGTCCTGCTGACCGTGGGGAGTCGGGCGCCGACGAACCGAGGGCGCGGCAGGCGCGGGACGCGGGCCCCGAAACGCCCGCCGCGGGACGCGGGACGAAAACGCCGACCTACGAGAAGTGGTGGCCCTGGACGGCCGGGGATCTCGACGGCGACGGCAAGCTGGACCTCGTTGTCGCCAACGCGCAGGGCAACACGGGGAGCGTGCTGGTCAACCAGGGCGCGGCGAACTTCGGAGCGAAGGCCGACTACCCGACCGGGAAGGAGCCGGTCTCGATCGCGCTCGGGGACCTCGACGGCGACGGGACGCTCGATCCCGCCACGGCGCACTCGAACGACAGCCCGGTGAGCGTCCGCCTCGCGCAGTGCAGGTGAGATCCCGCCCCTGCTGCGGGCGCCGCTCGTCGAGAAGCCGCCCACGGCGCCCGCGTCGGTGGAGGGGGTCGCGGCCGTCGAGGCGGACGACGTGAAGGCGTGCGAGGCGCACCGCCTCGCGAAGCGCCCGACCGAGTAGGAGTCGGGCGGATCTCGCCCGGCGCGCGCGGAAGACGAGTCGTTGGTCGGGCGATCTCGCCCGGTGCGCCCGAAAAGTGAGTCGTGTTTCGGGCGATCTCTCCAGGTGCGCCTGAAAAGCGAGTCGTGTTTCGGGCGATCTCTCCCGGTGCGCCCGAAAAGCGAGTCGTTGTTCGGGCGATCTCGCCCAGCGCGCCCGATTCCACGACCGGAAATTTGCTCGCGCTTCCCCTGCATGCGAAGTTGCCGACCGGGAGGCCGGCAACCAACCGCCGGCAGGTGATGCGATGGCACTGATCAAGCCCGGGGATTCGCTGGCGGTGGTGTTCGACGACACGCTCTACACGGCGGTGAAGCTCTACGCCGATCCCGCAACGAAGAGCCTGTCGGCGAAGATCGAGAAGGAGCGCGACGCGCTCGAGGACAAGGCGAAGGCGCGCCTGAAGGCGAGCGAGGCGGTGGTGCGGATGGAGGCGCTCGCCGATTACGCCTACGAGGAGGCCGGCCGAAAGCTCGTCCTGTTCGAGAAGGCGGTCGATCACGTCCACGCCGAGGACCCGGTGGCCTACGCGGCGTACTTCCCGCTCACGCCGTCGCAGATGGTGAAGGCGCCGATCGTCCGGCGCGCGCAGGTGTTCGCGCCGCTCGTCAAGAAGTGCAAGGCCACCGCGGCGGGCAAGGCGCCGCTCGCGGCGGATGCGAAGGCGTGGCTCGCGCTATGGCAGGGCTACGTCGGCGCGGCGGCGGCGCAGGAGAAGGCGGAGGAGGACGAGGCGGCGGCGGACAAGGCGGTGCAGCAGCAGAAGGTGCGGTGCTGCGTGGCGATGCGCGAGGCGCACGGGCGGCTCGAGGCGTCGTTCCCGGATTCGCGTACGCGCGTCGAGTCGTTCTTCCGCAAGCGCAAGAAGGCGGCGAAGAAGAGCGCGGCGGCGGCGGCGGCGGCGGCGGCGCAGTAAAAAGCCCGATCAGGAACAACTTGCTCAGTCTAGCCGCCGATCCATCCCGACCGGCCCACTTCTCGGCCTTCGGCCTCCCCATCCTTCGGTGGGGCCCCAGGCCAGGGCAATCGCATCAAATCCTCGGTCGTCGCGCCCCTGGTGCCCGGCGGCTGAAGCCGCGGGCAACCTGTCCGGAAAGCCTGCCTTCGCAGGCT
>JAJXSP010000103.1 GCA_021784515.1 Myxococcales bacterium
AGCGGCACGCCGCGATCGGGTAGGCCGCGGGGTCCACGCCGGTGCCAATTTCGCGCGTGAGGTGGCGCTCGGCGACGAGGATGGTGAGCCCCCACGCCGCGGCGAGTCCGGCCGCCGCCGCCCCGATCCGCCGCCACGCCGTCGCCGCCTCGCCGCGCGCGAGGGCGTCGCGCAGCGCCGCCAGGTTGCCCGCGAGGAGCGGCGCGGCGCCGATCAGCGCGTAGAGCGTGAAGCGGTGGTACTTGAACGCGAGCGCGCCGAGGACGAGCGCCTGGGCGAGGCGCCACGGCGAGACCCGACGAAGCGCGACGGCGATGGCGCTCGTGCCGATCACCGTCGCGACCGCCGCCTGCAGGAGCAGCGGCATGTCGCCCCAGCGCTGCGGCAGCCACTCGGCGGTGTGTGTCACGTAGAACGGCGAGACCACCCGGAAGGCGAGGATCGCGCCCGGCCCCTCGGGGTTGGCGAAGGTGGCGACGAGGCCGACGACCGGCGTGGCGCACGCGACGGCGAGCGCGCGGCGATCGATTGGCCCCCGCGGCGGCCGCGCGACGAACACGCGCACGAGCCGCTCGGCGCAGTAGACGCCCAGCACCATGAGCCCGATCCCCGACGAGCCGTGCAGGTTGGGCCACAGCGCGAGCAGCCCGACGCTCGCCGCGAGCGCGCCGAGCCGCCCCGTCCGCTCGTGCTCGCCGAGGAGGTGATGGAGCGCCGCGAGCGCGAGGAATGCGAACAGCTCGGGGCGCAGGTAGAAGTTGAAGCAGCCCTGCGCCACCAGCAGCGTGAGCAGCGCGACGGCGCCGATGCGCGAGAGGCCGCGCCGCTCCATCTCGCGCGCGAGGAGCGCGAGCGTGCCGACGAGGCAGGCCGCCCGGAGGAGGTAGCAGCCGACGTAGGAGCCGGCGCGGAAGGCCAGCGCGAGCAGCACGTCGCCGAGCCAGCACGACACGAACATCGGGTGGCCGGCGAAGGTCCACGAGCGATCGTCGACCCGGTAGATCGCCCCTTGCGCGAGCATCCGCTCGCCGAGCACGACGTGCCAGTGGAAGTCGGACGAGTATTCGCGGACGAAGCCGACGAGGGCGCCGAGGAGGAGCAGCCCGACGAGGGCCAGCCAGGGCCCGGCCACGCGTCGCATCGCGGCGGAGTATACCCGCCGGCCGCGCGCCGGCGAGCCGGGCGTGTCGCTCCCGAATCGCCGAACACGACGGGATGCGCCGCGCGGAACCGACTATGCTCGACGCCATGGCCGACGACGGCGACGCGCCGCTCTCCGGATGAGCTGGCTCGGGACCCGAGCACCGCGCGCCCTCTACGCGCGCGCGGCCCTCCTCGCCAGCCTCGGCCTGCTCGCGCTCGCGCTGCCGTCGCTTCTCGACGCCGTCCGCGCCGGCCCGGGCGACGGCGCGGTCGACTGGCTCGGCGCGCGCGCCTTCCTCGACGGGCTCGACCCGTTTTCCCCCCACGGGCTCCAGGTGCTCGGCCTCGAGACGTGGGGCGGCTTCGGCCACCCGCCGACGACCCCCTTCTGGTTCCTCCCGCTCGCCGGGCTCGACGTCGCCGACGCCGGCGTGGTGTGGAACTGCGTGATCCTCGTCGTGCTGCTCGCCCACGTCGCGCTCGCCTGCGTCGAAACCGAGGTGCCCGCGCCCTTCGCGACGGCGATGCTGCTCTACGCCGCGCTCCTCTCCACTTCGTGGCTGCGCGCGCACCTCCAGCTCGACCAGATCTCGGAGGCGATTGCCTTCCTGTACGTGCTGGCGTGGGTCTTCCTCCGTCGCGCGCGCCCGATCGCCGCCGGCGTCAGCCTCGGCCTGGCCACCACCTTCAAGCTCTTTCCCGGGCTGGTGGTGCTCTACCTCCTCGTCACGCGGCGGTTCCGCGCCGTCGCGGCCGCCGTGATCTCCTACCTCGCGATCGCCGTCCTCATGACGACCCGCTATGGATGGATCTGTTGGGAGGAGTTCTTCGTCGAGCAGCGGCCGATCGCGGACCGCTGGGCCTCGCAAATCCAGAATGCGAGCCTCCACGGCATCGTCCTCCGGCTGTTCCATCCGGCCTGCGAGGCGCCCGGCCCGACCCGGCTCGCCGCGACGGTGATCGTGGCACTGGCCTCCCTCGTCGCGTTCATTTCGACTGTGCGACTGTGCCGTCGCGCGCCCTCGATCGACCTCCCTTTCGCGCTGGTGAGCGTGCTCTCGGCCGTTCTCAATCCCTGGTTCTGGGAGCACTACAACGTGCTCCTCGTGCTGCCCTTCCTGGTGGCCGCGACGACCCTGATTCGCCACCGCGCGGGGCTGTCGCGCGCCCGGCTCGCCGCCGGGGTGGGCGCGCTCGCGGCGACGGTGGCGATGCTGGCGATCGATCATCGCCACAAATTCCACCTGCAGGCCGCCTATCGGACTCACCCGTCGCTGCACTGGCAGATTCATTTCTTCGAGATCGCGAGCTGGCTGCCGCAGGTGCTGCTCCTCGGGCTGCTCGGCTGCCTGATCGCGTGGACCGCCCCGCCTGCCACCGAATCTGCAAATCCATGATTCCGGGCGAGCGCGCGAAATCGGCTCTTGCATTGTGTGCCCTCGTCCTTGCCAGCCAGGCCATCGCCCATTCGCTCGATTTACAGCTGGCGCCCGAGCATGGCTGGCCGGTCCGGCTGGCGCTGCACGGCGCGATTCTGGCGGTCCTCCTCGGGGCGACGACGCTGTTCTCGGAGCGGGGGGCGCTCGCCGACGGCGCGCGGCGCGTCTGGCCGGCGGCGATTCCATTGTTGGCGCTGCCGCTCGTCCCGGCGCCCTGGCTGCTCGGCGGGCTTGGGGCGGTGCTGGCCGGGTTCGCGCCGACCGGCAACGAACAAAGGAGTTGGCGGCGCGCTCTTGGGGTATTGGCCATCGCGATCGGCGTGGTCTATCTGGTCATTGGCGCGCGCGCCGGCGGCCCGGCCGACAATGATGCTGCCTATTACCTCGGCGTCGCGCGGCACCTCGCAAAGACCCATCGCTTCGAGGAGCCCATTGTCTGGCATTACCTGACGCCGCCACCGGCCCTCCTGCACGCGCCGTTCGACTACTGGCAGGGTCTTACCTCATTGATCCTCGCGCCGGTGTGGCGGCACGCGACGCTCGCGATGGCCGCCCTCTCGGCGCTCTCGGTGCTGGCGTTCTGGCGCCTTGGCTGCCGCGCCCTGCGCCGCCCGGCGGTGCAGCTCCTCGCGCTGCTGCTCTTCGCCTTTTCCCCGGCGATGGCGATCTACCGCTTCGACACCGAGGCGGTGGTGCCGGCGCAGCTCGCGCTCCTCGGCGCTGCGCTCGCCCTCGAGTCGCGGCGCTTCCGCCTCGCGGTCGCGCTCGGGTTCCTGCTCTTGCCCACTCGCGCCGATGGCCTGTTGTGGTGGGCATTCCTGGTGGCCGCCGTGGCGCTCGCCGCCGGCGCAAAGCGGCGCGGCGTCCTCGCCACCGCGGCGACGGGACTGGCCGGCTGGATTGGCTATCAATTACTGGTCTTCGGTACGCCGCTGCCACCCGCCGCGCGCCTCGGCCCGTTCCTCTCGCATTACGACGACCTCTTCGCCTACGGCATTCACATCCAGCCGCGGCTCGGGTCGCTGTTCCGGCCGGACGTGCTGTTCGACCAGCTGGTGGCGGCGCTCGATTGCATTCGCAAGGTGCCTTTCGTGCCCCGCGGCGGCCTCTGGGCGATGGTGGTGCTCGCCGGCTGCGTGCTGGCGGTGCGCCGGCGCGAGCCGCTCGATCTCCTCTTCCTCGCGCTCCTCGGCGCCGCCATCCCGGTGGCCTGCTTCTCCCCAATCCTCTTCGCCCCCTATCGCACGCTGCACCTGCTCCTGCCGATCGTCGTGCTCGTCGGCGCGGGCGCGCTCGACCGCGCCGTCGAAGCGCTCCCGGCGGGCGATCGCCGCATTGGCGCCGTCGCCGCTGGGATCGTCTTCGCCGCCTGCTGGGTGATCGCCCGGCCGCTCGCCGTCTATCGCGATCGCCCCGATCCGCTGGCGCCGCTGGCGCGCGATCTCCGCGCCCTCGACGCGACGCTCGACGGGCAGCCGGTCGCCACCGCGCGCCCGTGCCTGGCGATCGCCCACACGCGCAGCCCGGCGATCGCCATCCCGTCCAACGGGGAGGCCGCCGTCGAGGCCGCGCTCCGCCGCTACGGCGTGCGCTGGCTGCTCCTCGGGGGCGACGCGATGGACTTCACCGGCGAGTCGCGCCCGCTCCTGCGCGCGCTCCGCGACGGGCGGCGACGGGCGATCGGGGCGCTCGCGGTGCGTCCCGCGGTGACCCTCCCCGACGGCACCGTGCTCCTGCGCGTCGATCCGCGCGAATAGAAAAAGGGCGAGGGAGCGCACCCGCTCCCCCGCCCTGAAGCGCTCGGCGCTGGAACTACTGCGCGGGAGCGGGAGCCGGAGCCGGCGCGGCGCCGCCGTCGTCGGTGGCGGCCGCCGGCGGCGGCGTCGTGCCCTTGCCACCCGCCTCTTGGGCGCCACCGCCGCAGCCGAGCACCGCCGCGAGCGAACCAGCCAGCACGAACCCGATCAGCTTCTTCATCTTGTCCTCCCGCTTGGATCGTTAGGGTCTTTCGGAACGGCGAGTCGCGGGATTTTAGGGGGCGCCAGGGGGGCTGTCAATTCCACGCCGGGCGCCCGCCCGACGGGCAGCTACGCCTTCGCCTTCCGCTTCGCGATGAAGTCGCGGGTCACCTTGGTCGCGATCTCGTAGGAGGTCTTCATCTGCTCGACCATGAACTTCTCGACCTGCCCACCGACGAGCATGATCGACACCTTCACGTCGCCCTCGAAGACGCGCTTGCAGCGCCCCTCGCCGGCGGGGGTCACCGTGAACGTGCCGCGCATGTCGAACTTGCTGGCCATCGCCACCGGCTCGATCACCACGTCCATCGCGCTCTTGTCCTTGTGGAAGACGTTGCGCTCGGTGTAGCTCGAATCGGGGATCACCTTCTGCAGCACCGACGGCAGGCTCACCGCGGGCTTGAAGCGCTGCGAGCGCCGGATCGTGGGGCCCTCGTCCTTGAACTCGAGCATCTTGCGCTCGACCATGCGGAGCGCCTGGTAGACCTCGGCGTTGTAGTCCTCGGTGAAGAAGAAGTCCCAGAACGTCTTCGGGTCGCAGTCGAACTCGTGCTCGAAGCGGTAGTGCAGCGCCATCGGTCGCTCCTTGGGGGCTTGGAAAGGGGGCGGAAGTGTATCAGACGTCGCTGCCGGAGGCGGAGCGCGCCTCCTCGAGCGCGGCGAGATCGACCGCGGCCCCGGTGCGACGCACGAACCCGAGGGCGACGACGCCGATCAGCACCGCGAACCACAGCGTGCAGAGGCGGGTGACGAAGGTGGCGGCGAACGCGGTGGGGTCGTCGAGGCCGCTGCCGGCGCGGAGCAGCAGCGCCACCATGCCGGCCTCGGTGACGCCGAGGCCGCCGGGCAGAAAGGCGAGCGCGCCGGCGATGGTCATCGCGGCGTAGATGAACGTGCACCGGAAGAGCGGGACAAAGGCGCCGGGAAAGCCGCGCAGGATCACCCAGAAGGCGACGCACTCGCAGGCCCAGGCGAGCACCGAGAGCGCCGTCGAGACGCCGAGCGGCGCCGGGGCGAGGAGCGCGCGCGTCGAGGCGTAGAACTCGCGCAGCTTCGGGCCGAGCCGGCCGACGACGGGGAGCCGCTCGCACAGCGCGATGGCGGCCTCGCCGATCGGGCGCACCGCCACGGCGACGACGAGCGCGGCGACGAGCGCCGAGCCGATCCACAGGATGCGCGTGGAGTCGCCCAGCGTGCCCGCGCCGACGACGGCGAGGAGGATCAGCGCGACGAGGTCGGCGACGCGCTCGGCGATCACGATCGGCGCGGTGCGCGCCATCGGCACGCCGTCGGTCTCGCGCAGGAGGTACGACTTCAGCACCTCGCCGACCTTGCCCGGCGTCACCGTCAGCGAGAAGCCGGCGAGGAAGATGGCCAGCGAGCGGCCCGTCGGAATGCGCACGCCCAGGCGGCGCAGGAAGTACTCCCACTTGGCGAAGCGGAAGAGGTAGTTCGCCGAGGCCAGCGCGAAGCCCGCGGCCGCCATTGTCCACGAGAAGCGGGCGAGCGCGGCCCCGACCTTGTGCCAGCCGGCCCACGCCGCGAACCCGACGTAGACCGCGGCACCGGCGGCCGCCGAGACCGTCAGCGCGCGGGAGAGCTTGGACATATTCCGTCCGAGCTAGGCGGAGGCGGTGGGCGACGGGCGGGGCGGCTGCTGCGCCGGCGCCATCGCGCCCGAGGCGTAGCGGGTGAACATCTGCCCCCACGAGGTGTCCCGGCACCAGCGGTCGAACACCGACTTGTCGCGCATCGGCCAGCGATAGAGGTCGTGGTACACCTCGCTCGCGCCGATGAAGAGGTTCACCAGCGGCGTGTGGAAGAACAGCTTCTGGAAGCGCTTGAGCGGGCCGAACCAGATCAGGTCGCCGCCGCCGACGCGCACCAGGTTCTTGCCGACGTGGAAGCCCCACGACTCGCGCGCCACCTGCTCGGGGTCGTCGCCGACGATCTCGATCTCCTCGGGGCGCCCGACGCCCAGGCCGTCCTCGTGCGCGAGGCGGATGTAGTCGAGGCTCATCGGATCGAAGCCCATCATCTTCGCCGACACCGCGTCGATCGCGACCTGGTCCGACGAGGCGAGGAGGTAGTCCTTGATGACCGGGAACATCGTGCGCGGCCCGGGTCCATTCCCGGCGGTCGTGCCGTCCATGATCGCGAACAGGCCGGCGTGGATTTCCTTCTGGATGGCGAGGAGATCGACGAGCGTCTCGTGGATCCACGAGTGCGTGTAGTGGCGGTGCGTCGAGAGCAGGCCGCCGAAGGCGTTCTTCATCGCCCCGGTGGTGGTGGTGTAGATGTGGCACTTCATCGTCGGCAAATGGACGATGTTCTTGCCCAGGAAGTAGTCGGGGATGTGGATGCCGTGGGGGAAGATGCGCTCGAGCACCCGCATCCGCGCCTTGGGCTCGTAGCGCACCCACTTCATGTCCTCGCCCTTGAAGTTGTAGAGGACGGGCACGCCGTGGGCGCGGAGGATCGGCAGGTAGTGGTTGAGGTCCTCGCCCTTGAACGCGTCGGTGACGACGGTCTTGTTCTGCACGCAGGCGAGGTCGCCGAACCCCTGGCGGCGCAGCGCGAGGATCGTCCCCTCGAGCTGCCACGGCGTGGTGTTCGCGGCGGGGAAGGGGAAGTGCCAGGAGATGTTGTCCTTGAGGATCGTCGTCGCCGTCGGCGAGAGCGCCTCCTTCATTCCCGCCAGCTCGGTGAGTCGCCCGATCTCGTGGAGGACGTTCTGTGGCTGGACCTTCAGGACGGCGACGCGGGCGCGGGCGGCCATGGGCTCTCTCCTTGGTGGGGAAAGGATCTACTTCACGTCAACGGACCTGTCCACGGCGGGTTCCGGGCGGCTTGAATCCCGCGCCGCCCTGTACTAGCGTCCGCCCATGACCGCCAGGAAGCCCGTGCTGTTGATCGCCGACGACGACCCCGAGATCCTCACCATGCTGTCGCTGCGGCTGGGCAAGAAGGGATACACGGTGATCGAGGCGCCCGACGGGATCGCCACGCTGGCGGCGGCGCGCGAGAAGCGCCCCGACCTCGTCGTCCTCGACGTGATGATGCCCGGCAAGAACGGCTGGGAGGTGGCGCGCGAGCTGCGCTCGGACCCCGAGCTGCGCAACGTGGGCATCGTCATGCTGACGGCGATCGGCGAGAAGGTGAACGAGCTGACCTCGCCGCTGTACGGGGCCGACGACTACGTGGACAAGCCCTTCGACTTCGCCGACCTCGAGGCGCGGCTGAAGAAGGTGCTCGAGGCGCGGCGGAAGTTGAGCTGAGCGCAGGCCGGCGGGAGCGCGCCGCCGCCGTCGCGGATCACCTCCGCACGTACTCCTTGAGCGCGAGGATCCGCAGCGCGCAGTCGAGCTTCTCGCCCGCCGCCTCGTACTCGGGGAACCACGCCTCCGCGCCGGCGCGCCCGTCGAGCGCGACGAAGCAGCCGGCCACCTGGCCGGAGTACTTGATCGGCAGGAGCAGGATCGCGCCATCGCCCGGCGCGCCGACCACGTCGCCGAGCGGGCCCAGCGTCGACGACGTGCCGCGGCCGATGCGAGCCGCCTGGTCCTCGAGGATGCGCGCCAGCACCGGGACGCCGCTCGCACGAACCGCGAAGCGCCGCAGCGCCGCCGCGTCGACGCTGCCGCCGGAGCGCGAGCCGACGAGGTGCCCGTTCTTCAGGAGCAGCGCCGCCACGCGCCCGAAGTCCTGCTCGAGGAACCCGACGAGCGCCTGGAGAAGCGCGTCGTGATCCGCGGCGGCGAGCAGGCGCTCCCCGAGCGCCTGGAGCGTCATGCGATCGGGCGGCGGCGGCGATGCGCTGCGCGCGGGCGGCGGCTCGCCCCGAGGCCCGGCGCCGAGCGGCTCGATCTCCAGCGCCATCCCCGCGACGTCGGCGAGGTTGACGTACTCGCGCGAGCGGCCGCGCCCGTAGTGCAGGCCGATCGCGCGTGCGACCAGGGTCTCCGACGCCACCATCGCCCGCACCTCGCGCCCGGTGAGCCGGGTCAGCTCGTCGATGAGCGGGGCGTCGGTGGGATCGGTCATCGCCACCCACAGCCGCCTGCCGTCGAGGCGCACCGGGCAGACGTGGTGGCGCTCGGCGATCTCGGGCGAGAGGAGCGCGATCGCATCGGGAGCCGCCCGTGCCAGCGTCGCCTCGGTGGCCTCGGGCGTGTGGAGCTGCTCGGCCAGCATGCGGGCCAGCACCTGCTCGTCGAGGTAGCCGAGCTCGACCAGCGTCGCGCCGAGCCGGCCGCCGCCGCCGATCACCTCGCGCCGCCTTAGCGCGGTGGCGAGCTGCTCGGGCGTAATCACGCCGAGCTGGACCATCAGTTCGCCGATGCGCATCGCTGAAGGGTTCCCGGCGGCCGCCGAGCAGAGTCGCTACTCCTCGTCGTCGTCGCGGTGCTGCTGGGTCGCCGAGTTGAGCCCCTTGTACGCCGTCGCGTAGGCCGGGTCGGTCGGCGGCACCATCTTCACCACCATCCGCCAGTTGGCCTTGGCGCCGTTCACGTTCGACTTCTGCATCGCCGCCGCCTTCTGGTTCAGGTCGTTCGCCTTCGCCTTGAGCTGCGCGCCGACGCCGCCGTCGCTGCCGCCGAACTTCTGCGCGTCCTTCACGCTCTCGAAGGCGACGTCGTACTTGCCCGCCTGGAACGCCTGCTGCGCCGCCTGCTGCGCCAGCTTGGCGAGCTGTCCCTTGAAGTACCCGGCGTGCGTAGACTTGCCGATCTGCGCGTCGATGGCGAGCGCCTGCTTGTACTCCGAGAGCGCCGCCGACGGGTTCCTCGACTTGTCGGCCTCGGCCTTGTTGTAGGCGCCGGCGAGCAGCGCGATCTTCGTCGCGAGGTCGGCGCCCTTGGGCCCCTTGAGCCCCGCGCGCACCGCCGCCGCCGCGCCGTTGAAGTCCTTCGCCTTGTAGGGCCCGGCCGCGCCCTTCACCGAGAGCACGTCGCCCGCGCCGCCCACCGAGGCCAGCTCGTCGTCGTCGTCGTCGCTCGCGGCGGGCTTCCTCGTGCCAGCCGGCTTGCTCCCCGTCGCCGGGGCGCGCTCCTTCACCGCCGCCACCTGCACCGGGTGCTGCTCGTGCGTCTGGTGCGTCTCGTGCGCCGGCCGCGCCGCCGCCGCCTCGTGCGCCGGCTTCGCCTCGTGCTGCTTCTCGTCGCCCCCCTTGCCCCCCGCCAGCTTCCGGTCGAGCTCCTGCGCCTCTTCGTTGTCGGGATCGAGCTCGAGCGCCGAGGCCACCTTCGCCTTGGCGCTCTCTGCGTCGTCCATGTTCTGGCGCGCGTCGTTGAGCAGCGCCGCGACGGCGTTGGGCACCGCGGTCTTCTTGAGCTTCTCGGCGTCCTCGTACGCCGCCGCCGACTTGTCGATCGTGTCGAGCGTCTTGAGCGCCTGGTCCCACTGCTTGGCGGTCATCATGCCCTGCGCCGTCTTGAGCGCCGCCCGGGCGTGGATCTCGACGTCGCACTGCTTCAGATACTTCGTCGCCTCGGCGTCGGGCTTCTGCGTCGCCGACTCCGCGAACAGCTTCTTGGCGATGTCGTAGTTGCCGTCGACGTAGGCGCGCTTGCCCTGGTCGAACAGCTCCTGCGCGTTGGGCCCGGCGAACACCACCTTCTTCACCACGACCGCCGCGCCGAGCACCACCACGAGGCCGATGGTGCCGAACACCGCCACCTTCTTCGCCGTCGAGTCGAGCAGCCCGCCGCCGCCCGCCGGCGCGTGCATCCCCGTCGGGAGCGGCGCCGGCAGCGCCGAGGTCATCGGCCGCACCGGCGGCGGCATCTGGATCGGCTCGACGGGCATCGCCGGCTGCTGCGGCGGGAAGTCCGCCACCGGCGCGGGCGCCGGGAAGCCGGTCGGGTTCCCGCGCCCCGACGGGGGCGCCGGGTATTGCACCGCGTCGGCCATCATCGTGTGCGCCGCCGCATCCGCGCGCAGCGGCGCTCCCGAGGCAGGCATCGCCCCGGTCATTGGGCGCGACGGAGCGTGCTCGAAGCGCAGCAGCGTGTTGCCGATCTCGATCTGATCGCCGTCGTTGAGGATCGCCGTGTCGGTGCGCGTGCCGTTGAGCAGCGAGCCGTTGCCCGAGCCGAGGTCGCGCAGCCGGTAGCGCGCCCCCTCGATGGCGATGACGACGTGCCGCCGCGAGACCGCGATGTCGGCGAGGATGCAGTCCTGATCCGCGCCGCGGCCGATGGCGGTTTCGGGCTTGGTGAGCGGGTGGGATTTGCCGCGGTCGTTGCCGCCGATGACGTGGAGCATCCCAACGACGCCGCCCGGCGCCGCGCCCCCGCCATTGCGTCCGGGACCGCCCGGCCGCGCCCCGCCTCCCGACGGACGACCGCCCTGGTTCAATGCTCTCCTTGGTGCCTCAGGCTGGTTTTCGCTGAGCATGGCGCGCGTATACTACCGGACACCCGTCGGAGGAACAACCTTGGCCCCCCTCCTTCCGCGACGGTGCGGTCAGCCCCGCCGGCTTGTCCCGATGGGGCCGCTTTGCTATACACGCGGGCCGTGTCCCCGACCCGCTTCGTCCGCGTGCTCGTCGACGGCACGCCCCGCCACGGCTGCTTCGTCCCCGGCGCCGAAACGATCGCGCTCCTCGACGGCGATCCGATCCTCGGCGCGCACCGCCTCACCGGCGAGGTCGCCCTCGAGGGCGCGCGCCTGCTCGTTCCCTGTGCGCCGTCGAAGATCCTCGGCGTCGGCACCAACTACCGCCGCCACGCCGAGGAGATGGGCAAGCCCATCCCCGACGAGCCGCTGCTGTTCCTGAAGCCGCCCTCGGCGCTGCTCGATCCCGGCCAGCCCATCGTCCGCCCGCGCGGCTACGAGCGCGTCGACTTCGAGGGTGAGCTGTGCGTGGTGATCGGGCGCCGCGCGCACCGCGTCCGCGAGGAGCAGGCGCTCGACTTCATCTTCGGCTACACGATCCTCAACGACGTCTCGGTGCGCGACCTCCAGAAGAAGGACGGCCAGTTCACGCGCGCCAAGGGGTTCGACTCGTTCGCGCCGGTCGGGCCGTGGATCGTCCCCGATCTCCACCCTGGCCGCCTCCGGCTCCAAACGCGCGTCAATGGCGCGCTCGTGCAGGACTCCTCGACCGAGGACCTGATCTTCTCCGTCCCCCGCCTGGTCGCCTTCGCCTCGCACGTGATGACGCTCTTGCCCGGCGATCTCCTCACCACCGGCACCCCCGCCGGCGTCGGCAACCTCGCCCCCGGCGACACCGTGTGCATCACCATCGACCAGATCGGCAGCCTCGAAAACCCCGTCGTGGAGGCCCCGCTTGAAGATTGAGCTCGCGCAGCGCATCCGGGCGCTGCCTCCCTATCTGTTCGCCGACATCGATCGCAAGAAGGTCGAGCTGCGCAAGCAGGGCAAGGACCTCATCGACCTCGGCATCGGCGACCCCGACCGCCCGACGCCGCCCCACGTCGTCGCCGCGCTCCAGCAGGCGGCCACCCACACTCCCTATCACCGCTATCCCTCCTACGAGGGAATGGCCACCTTCCGCGAGGCGGCGGCGAAGTTCTACGCAGAGCGCTTCGGCGTGCGCGGCCTCGATCCCGAAAAAGAGGTGGTGGCGCTGATCGGGTCGAAGGAGGGAATCGGCCATTTCCCGGTCGCCTTCGTCGACCCCGGCGACCTCGTCCTCGTCCCCGACCCCGGATATCCGGTCTACGCCACCTGGACGCGGTTCGTGGGCGGCGAGGTCCACTACGTCCGTCTCCGTCGGGAAAACGGCTTTCTGCCCGACCTGTCGGCGATCCCGGAGGAGGTCGCGCGCCGCGCCAAGCTCCTTTGGATCAACTACCCCAACAACCCGACAGCGGCGCTCGCCAGCCGTGATTTCTACCGGCGGGTGGTCGAGTTCGCCCTCGAGTACGACATCATCGTCGCCAGCGATCTCGCCTACTCCGAGGTCTACTACGACGAGCCGCCGCCCTCGTTCCTCGAGGTGGACGGCGCGCGCGAGTGCGGCATCGAGTTCCACTCGCTCTCGAAGACCTACAACATGACCGGCTGGCGCATCGGCTTCGCCGTCGGCAATGCGCAGCTGGTGGCGGGCCTGGGCAAGGTGAAGACGAACGTCGACTCGGGCGCCTTCGAGGCGGTGCAGGCCGCCGCCGTCGCCGCGATCACCTCTCCTCAGGATTGCGTGGAGGAGATGCGCCGCGTCTACCGCGAGCGCATGAACGCCCTCGTCTCCGGGCTCAAGGAGGCGGGCTTCGACGTCCTCGATCCGCGCGCCACCTTCTATTGCCTGATCGCCAATCCGGCCGGCCTCTCCTCGGCCGACTTCGCCACCCGCCTGCTCACCGAGGCGGGCGTGGTGGCCACGCCCGCCAACGGCTTCGGCCCCGGCGGCGAGGGCTACGTGCGATTGACGGTGTGCGCGCCGATCGAGCGCATCAAAGAGGCGGTCGGCCGCATCCGTCGGATGAAATTGTAAGGATTGCTTCCGACTACTTCGCGAGCTTCTTGACCGTCCTGTCGGTGTTGTCGGCCCAGTAGAGCGCATTTGCGTCGTTGGTCATCTGTCCGTAGGTGAACTGCGCGGCGGCGAGCATCTTCTGCTGGGCGCAGGTGGCACCGAGCGGGCACGAGTATGCGTTCGTGGCACCGATCCAGTAGACGTTGTTCGCATCGAGGGTCAGCGCGGCAGCGTTGGCGCCAAACACGAAGACGGCGGGCGCGTTGTTACAGCCGGCCGTGGAGCAGGTCATGATCTCCCGGGTCGTGGAATCGATGTAATAGATGTACACGCCGTCGGAGACGAGGCCCACGGGCGGGTCGGCGAGGCCGCTCACCAGCACATGCGCATTCGGTCCGCACTGCACGCCCTTCTGGCATTTGGCGACGCCGGACGCCGTGCTCCAGTATACGTTCAAGAGATCGACCGCGAGATAATCGCTGTCCGCCTGACTCGAGGCGAGGATCAGCGGGCTGTAGCAGTTCGGAGCCGTCGTGCACTGGGAGATGTTGCCGCTCACCTGGGCGGTGTTCCAGTAGACGCCGGCCTTGTCGGCGGCGATTCCGAACGCTGGCGGGTTGGAGATCACGGTCGCGTTGTTGTTGCACCCCACTCCGCAGGAGCCGACTCCCGGGCTCGACGCCCAATAAAGGGAGGAGCCATAGAGCGCCAGGTTGCCCGGCCAGTTCAGACCGGCGGCGATCACCGTCGGCGCCTTGTTGCAGCCGCCGATCGCGCACTTCGACACCGTACCCAGGGTGGCGTCGGTGAAATACACGTTCGTGTTGTCCACCGCGACGCCCCATGGATAGGTGCCGCTGGCGAGCACGATCGGCTGGCACTGGCCGTTCTGGCAGACACCGCCCAGGCAGTCGTGACCGCAGGCGCCGCAGTTCTTCGGATCGGTGGTCGTGAAGATCTCGCACCCGTTGGCGGGGCTGCCGTCGCAGTTGGCCCAACCCGTGCTGCAGATGCCGGTCCCGCAGGCGCCGTTCACGCACAGCGGCGTCCCGTTCAGGAAGGCGCAGGCGTGGCCGCAGGCGCCGCAGTTGTTGGCGTCGGTGTTCTTGTTCACGTTGCAGCCATTCTTCTGGCGCGTGTTGTCGCAGTTGTCGTACCCGACGTTGCAGGGGCTGGTGCAAGCGCCGTTGGAGCACTGGGGCGTGTCGTTGGCGCCGTTGCAGGCGACGCCGCAGCCGCCGCAGTTGGCGAGGTCGGTGTTCTTGTTGACGTTGCAGCCGTTCTTCTGGCGCGTGTTGTCGCAGTTGTCGTACCCGACGTTGCAGGGGCTAATGCAGACGCCATTGGAGCACTGGGGCGTGTCGTTGGTGCCGTTGCAGGCGACGCCGCAGCCGCCGCAGTTGGCGGGGTCGGTGTTCTTGTTGACGTTGCAGCCGTTCTTCTGGCGCGTGTTGTCGCAGTTGTCGTAACCCGC
>JAJXSP010000104.1 GCA_021784515.1 Myxococcales bacterium
GGTGCGGTCTCCGGCATGCGCCGCGCCATGGCGCTCGCGAAGGACTTCGCGCGGCGGCGGGTCGCGTTCGGCGCGCCGCTGTCCGACAAGCCGCTCCACGCCGACACCCTCGCCGGCATCGAGGCGAAGTTCGAGGGCGCGATCCTGCTCACGTGGCGCCCCATCGAGCTCCTAGGGCGCCAGGAGGCGGGCGTCGCCACCGACGGCGAGCGGCTGCTCTCGCGGGTGCTCACGCCGATCACCAAGCTCACCACCGGCAAGCAGGCCGTCGCCGTCGCCTCCGAGGCGGTGGAGAGCTTCGGCGGCCACGGCTACATGGAGGACACCGGCATCGCGCGCCTGCTGCGCGACGCGCAGGTGCTGCCGATCTGGGAGGGCACCACCAACGTGCTGTCGCTCGACACGCTGCGCGCGCTCGGCGGCGCCGGCGTGGCCCAGGCGCTCGAGGGCGAGCTTTCCCGCGCGCTCTCGACGGTGCGCGACCCGTCGCTGCGCCCCTGCGTCGACGCCGCGCGCGCCGCGTTCGAGCACGCGAAGGCGTGGATGATCGAGAACCTCGGCCAGGCAGCGGCGCTCGAAGCCGGCGCGCGCCGCTTCGCGCTCACCGTCGGCCGCGCGATCGAGCTCGGGCTCCTCGCCTCGCACGCGCAGTGGGCCCAAGACCACGACAAAGGCCCCCGGGCGGCCGCGGCGGCGAGGCGGTTCCGGGCCAATGGCGTCGATCTCGTCACGACCGTCGAGACGGAGGACTCGGGGCTGCTGGCCTGACGGCCGGGAAAAAGAAGGCCAACCCCAACCGAACTGATTGACGAAATGATCGCCAAGACCCCGGATTGGCGGGGCGCGACCCTGGCGAGGCTCCGCCAGATCATTCACGAAGCCGACCCCGAGATTATCGAAGAAGTGAAGTGGAAGCGGCCCAGCAACCCGATGGGCGCGCCCGTCTTCGAGCACGACGGGATCGTCTGCATCGGCGGCATCCTGAAAGAGAGGGTTCGGCTGACCTTCGCCGCAGGCGCGAGCCTCGCCGACCCGCGAAAGCTCTTCAATGCCATGCTCGACGGCAAGTCGCGGGCGATCGACTTCTACGAGGGCGATCGGATCGCCGAAGCTCCGCTGAAGGCGATCATCCGGGCTGTCGTGGAGCGCAACCTGGCCAAGGTAAAGCCCGCCAGGGTTCGCAAGGGGCCGGCGGCGCGGACGTAGTCACCTTGGGGGGCCTTCCGGTCGTGGCAACAACGGCGAGGTCTTCCGGGGACGAGGTCTTCCGGGGACGGTATTGCTTTTCCCACCGTTCCCCGAGGATCAACACGCCCACGGTGCGAAGAACGGTAGGAAAAGCAATACCGTCCCCCTTTCACTGGCACCGATTGAACAGGAGCCCGACCGGAGTTCGGCTGGCTCCCGGTCACGAGATCGACCTTCGGCGCGAAGGTGCCATCTCCCCGGTTGAGCAGGACGCTGACGGTGTTTCCATTGCCGTGATCGAAATTGGCCACCGCGAGGTCCGGCCTGCCATCGCCGTCGAGATCGCCCGCCGCCACCGCCAGGGGCCCCGGGCCCGTCGGGTAATCGACCTTCGCCCCGAAAATGCCGGCACCCTGATTCAGCAGGATGCCCACGGTATCGCTCGATTGATCCGCGACGGCGACGTCCGGCCTGCCGTCGCCGTCGGGGTCGCCCACGCCGATCGCGACTGGCTCCTTGCCGGTCGGCACCGCGGCCGCCGCCGCGAAGGCGCCGTTTCCCCGATTGAGGAAGACGCCGACGTCCGCCTGGGCGAGGTCGCTCACCACGAGATCGATGCGCCCGTCCCCGTCGAGGTCGCCCGCGGCGATCGATTGCGGCATCGTGCCGGCGCTCAGCGGCGCGCCCGGAGCGAAGGCGATGCCCTGCGGGCAATTCGCCGGGGATGCGTTGGCGGCCGCCGCGTCGCCCCATGCGCCGGCCGCGTCCTGCGCCGCACCGCCCGCCGTGGCGGCGTCGGGGGAGCTGCTTCCGCCTCCGCAGGCGGCCAACACGATACCAACGACACGAGGGATCTCCGCATGTCCAGCCTTTGCGATGCGGGCGCACGCCCGCGCCGACCGGCCGCCGAGCTTACGCCCGCCGAGTCGACTTCGTCCATCGCACCGTCGACGCGGGGTGTCTCACGGCCGCCGGGCCCTGATCCTGACGAAGAGGTCGACGTCGACCTTGACGTTGACTTTGACGGCGACGTGAACCTGAACCTGGCCGTGAACGGTCGCTGGCTGCCTCACCGACTCATCTTCGTCAGCATCGCGACCATGCTCTCCAGCAGCTTCATCCCCGCCACCTCGCGGCGCTGAAAGCACTTCGCGCTTGATGCGGCCCGGCGACCGTGATACCTCCGAGCCCTCATTGGGGGGCCCATTGGCCTCCCGGAAAGGACCCCGATGCCGATTCCCAATCGCATCAGCGCGGTGCTGACGCCGGCCACCCAGAAGAAGGTGCTCGCGCTCCTCGACGAAATCGATGGGCTGCTCCCGTTCACCGTGGCCCTCAGCCCGGCGGAGAAGAAGGGGCTGACCAAGGCCGGCGACAAGAGTCAGGCGTTCATCACCAAGGCGTACCGGGCCGCCGCCGCCAACCCCGAGGTCCTGCCGCGGAAGTTCGACCTCGACGAGATGCGCAAGGACGTGGAGCTGGAGGCCATGTTCTCCCCGATCTACAATCGGTTCCGCAGCCTGTTTGACAAGATCTCCGATAGCAACAGCGTCATCAACTCCGAGGGCTACGCCGCCGCGCTGGTGGTCTACCGGTACGTCAGGGTCGACGATGATCCCGAGATGGCCGCGACGGCCGACGATCTCGCGCAGCGCTTCGCCCGCAAGGCCAAGGCAGCGGCGGCCGACGGGCCCGCCACCTCCGAGGCCGCCGGCCCGGCGAAGACCCCCGGCAAGTAGTCGCGCCTCTTTTCGCGCGATCGGACACTCCGCTCCGAAGCGCCCCGGGCCGGGCGCACCCTGCACGGAGGCGCGCTCGCCCGGAAAGGTAGGCGCGCCGCTCTCCTTCAGCGCCGCGCCGCTCTTTTTCAGCCCCGCGCCGCTCTCCTTCAGCGCCGCGCCGCTCTCCCTCAGCACCGCGCCGCTCTCCCTCCGCCCCGCGCCGCTCTCCCTCAGCGCCGCGCCGCTCTCCTTCAGCGCCGCGCCGCTCTCCCTCAGCCCCGCGCCGCTCTCCCTCAGCCCCGCGCCGCTCTCCCTCAGCGCCGCGCCGCTCTCCTTCAGCGCCGCGCCGCTCTCTTTCAACGCCGTGCCGCTCTTCCTCAGCAGGTGATCCGCCCATTTGCGTCGCGGAGTCGCTCTCCCAGTTCGGCCGCCCGTTCCTTGTCATCGGCACTCCGCTGTTTGTCGTCGGCACGCCGCTGGTTGTCGTCGGCACGCCGTTCTTTTTCACCGGCGCTCCGCTGAATCCGATGGGGGGCGCTCTTCCGGGGCGGCGTGCCGCTCTCGCCCATCGCCGGGCGGCTCTTCCTGAGCAGGGATCCCCGAACCCGCCGGCGCAGCGTTTCCACCCAACGCCCGACGGCGTGCGGAGCAGGGGCCGGCCGGGCCGAGTTCCGCAGCACCCACCGCCCCACTGTCCGCACCGCCGGCCGTTGGCGAGGACTGTCTGAGGCCGGGCCGGCCCCTGCGGAGCGCGCAGCCACCGCCCTGCGAACCGAGACTTGCACCCGCCGGCGGTCGGCGAGGACTGTCCGAGGCCCGGCCGCGGCCCCTGCGGAGCGCGCCGCCGACCTGCGAACGGACGCGGCCTCCGGACGCCGCGCCACGACGTCGGGGCTGGAGAAGGCGGCGGCGACCATGCGCCGCGTGACCGGCTACCTCCGCAAGTGCGCCAACGATCGCCTTGCCGGCAAGGAGCAGCTCAAGGACTTCGACCGCCCCCCGGCCGCCGTCGGCACCCGCAAGCGCGCCCCGAAACCCACCACGCCCGTCCAGAGCGCGACCGGTTGAACAGGCATGATCGGGGACGGTATTGCCTCAGTTGCGTATGGAGCGCGGCGGGGCAGGGCGGCTTCCCAGGCGAGGCTGAGTCAACACCGTCGCCGTCGCCCGGGGGCCTACATCGTGACGAAGCAGATCTGGTTCCCGGCGCCGTCCGGGACGCACACGAACCCGTCGTGGCAGTCGTTGTCGCCTTTGCAGGTCTCCGCGCAAAGCGATCCGACTCCGGGGAGCATTTCGCAGACCTCGTTGTTCGGGCAGGCGGCATTGTCGCAGAGGGTCGTGCAGATGCCCGCCTTTCCCTGTTTGTTGGTCTTCAGCGAGAGGCAGGACATTCCCGTGCACGCGGCGGATCCCGCCTGCGTCGGTGTGCAGGCGCGTCCGTCGGCGAGGTTGGTGGTCGCGCCACCGCCGACGTACCCGCCGCCCGAGCTGCCGCATCCGGCGGCCGCAAAAAAGAGGAAGACGATTCCGACCACTGCACCGACCACGTCCATCTCCGACTCCTTGTCCGGTTGACATTCGGCACGCTACTCCCTGGCCGCGCCAGTGACAAGCGGCCGGTCTGCTGCCACCGAGCACGCGGCCGAGGTGCACGCCGCTGCGGCGGTCGCCTGCCTCGAGGGGCGGACCGTGGCGAGCAGGGCCGGGACCGCCCGCCGCGTCCCCGCACCGGTCGCCGCGCACCCACCGTGCTATGGTCCCCGTCCATGAACCCGAACGCCCGCTCGACCGCTCCCAACGAGGTCGCCGCGATCCTGCATTCGTTCACCGACCACCTGCTCTACTCGCTCGCGAAGGACCAGTACAGCGCCACCGCCCACGACAGGTTCATGGCGCTCGCCCTGACCCTGCGCGAGCGGCTGACCGACCGCTGGATCGCCACCCAGCAGCGCTATTACAAGAAGGACGCGAAGCGCGTCTATTACCTCTCGGCCGAGTTCCTCATGGGCCGGGCGCTCGCCAACAACATGATCAACCTCAGCCTCTACGAGGAGTGCCGCGAGGCGATGCGCATGCTGAACCTCGACCTCGCCGATCTCCTCGAGCGGGAGACCGACGCGGGGCTCGGCAATGGTGGCCTCGGGCGCCTGGCCGCCTGCTTCCTCGACTCGATGGCCACCCTCAACATCCCCGGATATGGCTACGGCATCCGCTACGAGTTCGGGATGTTCGATCAGGAGATCAAGGACGGCTGGCAGGTCGAGCGCCCCGACGAGTGGCTGCGGTTCGGCAATCCCTGGGAGATCGCGCGCCCGGAGTATTCCATCCCGGTGCGCTTCGGCGGCCGCGTCGAGGAATACCACGACAACGCCGGCCACCTGCGCGCGCGCTGGACCGACACGCAACAGGTGATCGGAATGCCCTACGACACGCCGATCGCCGGCTATGGGCCGCTCGCCAACGTCAATACGCTGCGGCTGTGGCGCGCCCAGGCGTCGTCGGAGTTCGACCTCCGCGTCTTCAATGACGGCGACTACGAGAAGGCGGTCCTCGACAAGAACCGCTCGGAGACCATCTCCAAGGTCCTTTATCCCTCCGACACCAAGGTGTTCGGCAAGGAGCTGCGGCTCAAACAACAATATTTCTTCGTCGCCTGCTCGCTGCGCGACATCCTGCGCCGCTTCCTGTCGACGCACGAGGGGTTCGAGAAGTTCGCCGACAAGGTGGCGATCCAGCTCAACGACACCCACCCGGCGGTGGCGATCCCCGAGCTGATGCGGCTGTTCCTCGACGAGCACGACATGGGCTGGGACGAGGCGTGGGACCTCACCACGCGAACCTTCGGCTACACCAACCACACGCTGCTCTCCGAGGCGCTCGAGACGTGGCCCGTCGAGCTGTTCGGGCGCCTCCTGCCGCGCCACCTGGCGATCATCTTCGAGATCAATCGCCGCCACCTGCGGCAGGTGATGAGCGCCTTCCCGTTCGACGACGCGCGGCTCCGGCGGATGTCGCTGATCGACGAGGGCGACGGCGATTCGGCGCACCGGCGCATCCGGATGGCCTACCTGGCGGTCGTCGGATCGCACTCCGTCAATGGCGTGGCCGCGCTGCACACCGAGCTTCTGAAGGCCGACCTCTTGCGCGACTTCCACGAGATGACGCCGGCGAAGTTCAACAACAAGACGAACGGCGTCACGCCGCGGCGCTGGCTTTTGGCCGCCAATCCGTCGCTCGCCGACGCGATCACCGATCGCATCGGCGACGGCTGGACCAAGCACCTCGAGGAGCTGCGCGAGCTGGAGCGGTTCGCCGACGACCCCGAATTCCGGAACCAGGTGCGGGCGATCAAGCGCGCGAACAAGGAGGCGCTGGTGCGCCACCTCGAGACCCTCGGGCCGGCGGGGTCGATGACCTTCGACGTCGACTCGATGTTCGACGTACAGGTCAAGCGGCTCCACGAGTACAAGCGCCAGCTGCTCAACGTGCTGCACGTGGTGGCGCTCTATCTCCGGATCAAGCGGCAGCCCGACCTCGACGTGCTGCCGCGCACCATCTTCTTCGGCGGCAAGGCGGCGCCCGCCTATGCGACCGCGAAGACGATCATCAAGCTGATCAACGCCGTCGCCGAAGTGGTCAATGCCGATCCCCAGGTGCGCGGTCGGATCAAGGTGATGTTCTTGCCCAATTACCGGGTTTCGCTGGCCGAGCGGATCTTCCCGGCGAGCGATCTCTCCGAGCAGATCTCGACCGCCGGCAAGGAGGCCTCGGGCACCGGGAACATGAAGTTCGCCCTCAATGGCGCGCTCACCATCGGCACGCTCGACGGGGCGAACGTCGAGATCCGCGAGCAGGTGGGGGAGGAGAACTTCTTCCTCTTCGGGCTCACCGCCGCCGAGGTGGCGGAGCTGCGCCCGCACTATCGCCCGCGCGACTTCTACGAGCAGAACGAGGAGCTTCGCGGCGTGCTCGACTTGATCGGATCCGGCTTCTTCTCGCCGGAGAACCCGGATCTGTTCCGGCCGCTCGTACAGTCGCTCCTCGACCAGGACAGCTACATGCTGCTGGTCGACTTCGCCGCCTACCTGCAGTGCCAGGAGCGGGTGTCGGAGGCGTTCCGCGACCAGGACCGCTGGACGCGGATGGCGATCTTCAACATCGCCCGGATGGGCCACTTCTCGTCGGACCGCACCATCCGGGAGTACGCCGCCGAGATCTGGCGGGCCGCGCCCGTCGCCCTTTGATTCCCCGCTCGCGCTGGTACCTCGCGGCGGAAATGTCGATAGGACCGAGAGCGTCGATGCGCCCGCAGGGCGAGGCGCGACGATGGAAGCTACTTGCAGGTAACTGACTGAGGAGCAACGAAGCCATGCGGGATGCAGCGACGATCGAATCCATCGAGATTTCCGCCGCGAGGTACTAGGTTACCCGCCATGAATCCGCCCGTCGTGATCGTCAACCCCAACGCCGCCGGGGGGCAGACCCGCGCCCGTTGGGCGCAGCTCGAGGCGTCGATCCGCGACGCGATCGGCGACTTCCAGCCGCTCTTCACCGAGCGGCCGGGCCACGCCACCGACCTCTGCCGGCGCGCGCTGCGCGACGGCGCCGACCTCGTCGTGGCGATGGGCGGCGACGGCACGATCAACGAGGTCGTCAACGGCTTCTTCGATGGCAGGACGCAGGTCCGGCCGGGCGCCGCCTTCGCCGTGCTCCCGGCGGGCACGGGCGGCGACTTCGTCAAGACGACGGGCGCGCCGCGGATCCTCGCCGACGCGGCGCGCGCGATCGCAGAGGGGCGCGCGCACCCGCGCACCATCGACGCGGGGCGGCTCACCTTCACCACCGACGACGGCGCGACCGAGGTGCGCCACTTCATCAACGTCGCCTCCTTCGGGGTGAGCGGCGAGGTCGACCGCTGCGTCAACCGCTCGTCGAAGGCGCTCGGCGGCAAGGCCTCGTTCTTCATCGCCACCATCCGCGCCTCGCTCGGGTGGCGGAACGCGCGCTGCCGCATCCGGCTCGACGACGGCGCCCCCGTCGAGAAGGTGATCTACACCGTCGCCGTCGCCAATGGCCGCTACTTCGGCGGCGGCATGAAGATCGCGCCCGACGCGCAGCTCGACGACGGCAAGCTCGATGTCGTCACCATCGGCGACGTCGGCTTCGCGACCATGGCGCTGAAGTCGCGGCGCGTGTACGCCGGCACGCACGTCGATCTGCCCTTCGTCACCGCCGAGCGCGCGCGGAAGGTGCACGCCGAGTCGGTCGACGGGCGCGCGGTGTTCCTCGACGTGGACGGCGAGGCGCCCGGCCGTCTGCCCGCGACGTTCGAGGTTCTCCCCGGCGCGTTGGCGGTGATCGCGTGAAGCAGATCGTCCGCGCCGCCCTGTGCGCGCTGGGTGGCACCATTCTTTTTCTCTCCGGCCCGACGCGGCCGATTCCGGTGCAGCCGGGCCATTTCGACCCGCTGTTCCTCGCCGGGTGGGTGGGGCTGGTGCCCATCCTGTTCGCGGTCCTCGACGAGGACTGCGACCGCCCGTTCTTCTACGGCTGGATTGGCGGCCTGTTCGCCAATGGCGGCGGCTTCTACTGGATCAACCACCTGCTCGTGCGATTCGGGCACATGCCCTGGTTCGCCGCGCTCCCGATCTATCTCCTGCTGGTCGCCTATCAGGCAATCACCTTCGGGCTGTTCGCGTGGGCGCTGCGACGGCTGCGCGCCCACCTCGATCTGCCGGTGACGCTGCTGGCGCCGATTGTCATGACGGCGCTCGAGCTGGTCGTGCCGTTCCTCTTCCCCTGGTATCTGGCGATCACCCAGGCGTGGCAGCGGCCGGTGATTCAAATCGCCGACATGACCGGGCCGCTCGGCGTCACCTTCCTCCTCGTGCTCGCCAATGGCGCGCTCTACGACCTCGCCCACGCCCGGCTCCGACGGCAAAAGCTGCCCTGGCGGCGCGCTGCCATGGCGGCGGGGGTGATCGCTCTCGCATTGATTTATGGCCAGATCCGGATTCGCCAGGTGGAGGCGCGGCGCGCGGCGGCGGAGAAGGTGAAGGTGGGCGTCGTCCAGGCCAACATCGGAATCACCGAGAAGTTCGTGCCGGGCCTGCGCGAGCAGCAGCTGGCGGTCCACCAGCGGCTCTCAGCCGACCTGGAGAGGCGCGGCGCAAAGCTCGTGGTGTGGCCGGAATCCTCCTATCCCTATTATTTCCGCCGTGGCCAGGCCCACGACTGGGCCGACGACAAGCGGGTCCAACAGGGGTTTTCGACTCCCGTCCTGTTCGGCGCGATCACCTTCGGCGGCGACTCTCCATATCCGTTCAACACCGCGCTCATGATGGACGGCCACGGCAACGTCACGGGCACGTTCGACAAGAACTTCCTCCTCGTGTTCGGCGAATACATCCCGTTCTACGAGCACGCGCGCTGGGTGCAGAAGCTGATTCCCGAAGCCTCGAACTTCGCGCGCGGCGACAGCGTCACCGCCTTCCCGCTCGGGCGGTGGAGGCTCGGGCCGATGATCTGCTACGAGGACATCATCCCGTCGTTCGGCAACCGCCTCGGCGCCCTCGATCCGTCGCCGAACCTGCTCGTCAACATCACCAATGACGCCTGGTTCGGCGCCACCAGCGAGCCGTGGGAGCACATGGCGCTCTCGGTCTATCGCGCCGTCGAGCATCGCCTCGACCTCGTGCGCGCGGTGAACACCGGTGTTTCGGCGTTCATCGACGCGACGGGCCGCGTGGTCGATCGCGGTCCGGCGGTGGACCCGGAGGACCAGCCCGACGCGAAGCCGGTGACGCTCCTCGACGAGGCGGCGATGCTCCAGGCGGGCGGGCTCTATGGGACGATCGGCGATTCGTTCGGCGGACTGAACCTGCTCGCGCTGCTGGGCCTCGGGGCGTGGGCGCGAAAGCGAAGCGGGAAGCCGGTGCGGTGGCGCGCGGTGGGGGAGGGCGCCGCGGTCCTCGCCGTCGGAGTCCTCGGCAGCGCCGCGATCGCCGGTCGCTCGCACTTCGGATTGGCCCTCTCGCTGATCGCCCACCGCCCGACCTCGCCGGCGGACGCCGCCGACGCATTCTCCTCGGGCATGTGGCTGCTTCTCCTGGGCGCGGCGGCGACGGTGGCGATGGGCGCGGTGCTCGCCCGCCGCACCGGCGGCCGGCCGCGCCTCGAGGCGTGCGTCGCGGCGGTGGCCACGCTGCTCGGTCCGGCGCTGGTGATGGGGCGAATCGAAGGCGAGACCGCCGCCCTGGTCTTCACCGCGCTCGGCGGCGCCGGCGCCGCGCTCCTCGGCGTGCGACTGGGCGCGCAGAAGGCGGCCGTGGTGCTGGCCGCGACGGATCAGTCCACGCCGTCCGACGAGAAGCCGAAGAAGCGCCGCGCGAAGCGGTAATTCGAGGGCGGGCGGGGGACGAGCCCCCGCCCTGCACCGAGCGTCTCGATTCCGATGACGGGCCGCTCGATGCCGATTATGGGCTGGGCTGGCCGCTGATCTGGATCGCCACGCCGCCCTCGCTTCCGGGCTTGTCGGCGCCGACGACGAGGTGATAGCGGGCCTTGGGCAGCTTCTTGAACGGGATCGTGCCCGTCGCCGCGTTCATCGACGGCGTGCACTGCACGAGCGGGTTCGCCTGGCAGGCGAGGAGGTCGCTCGTGTCCTCGTAGAGCGCGAAGTCGTGATTGCCGACCTGCGCCCACTCGATGGTGACGTCGGCGGTGCCCGGAAGCTCGAAGTCGATGTCGGCGTCCTTCCCGCCCGGCACCGAGGCGCAGGGCGTGGGCGTGTTGTCCGAGGCATTCGAGGTCTGCACCACCGTCGAGACCGGCAGGCCATTGAGCGGCAGGATGCCCAGCTTCTGGTCGGCGCGACACGCGAACTTCGTGCAGTCGGGCGAGGTGACGCACTTCTTGTCGGCGCAGTCGATGAATCCGTCCATGTCGTCGTCGATCCCGTTGTTGCAGATCTCCAGCACCTTCTCCTGGATTCCGAACAGCGTGAGATTGACCGTCCCCTCGGTGCCGGCCTGGAATCCCTCGACGATGACGTTGTACTTGCCCGGCTGCAGGTTGGGCATCGCGAAGTTGCAGCCGAAGGGCAGGATCTTCGGATCGGCGCAGGTCAATAGATCCGCGTCGCATAGATCGAGCGGCTGCTCCTGGGCATCGAGCTGGAGCACCTGGTCGCCTGTCTCGGTGCAGTCGAAGCCGAGCGCCATCACCTGGTCGATGCTGATTCGAACCACCTTTTGTTTTCCGCCGCCCTTGGCGCACAGGGTGGTGTACAGCGGCTCGCCGGTGCGGATGTCGAGGTCGACGCTCTTCACCGTGCCCCACTGGAAATCGCCCAGATCGACGTCCGGCATGCAGAGCGGCGCCTTGCAGTTGCCGACGCCGAAGCAGGCCGGATCCTGGCAGTCGATGAGGCCGTTGTTGTCGTCGTCGATCCCGTTGTCGCAGATCTCCACGCGGCGGTTCTTGTAGGCGGAGATCGAGAGGTGCATGACGCCCTCGGCGCCCGCCATGATCGGCTTGAAGATGAACAGGTAGGTTCCCGGCGAGCGCGCCGCCCACGCGACCGACCCGCCGGGCGCCCCTCCCGGGTAGTAGCAGGAGGTCTGGAAGGAGTCGCAGGCGAGGCCGGCCGGCGGCGCGATGAACAGGCCGAAGACGTGATCGCCGTTCTGCGTCCACTGCACCAGGATGCCGGCCGTCTCGGCGAGGCTGAACTCCACCACTTCGTCCTTTCCGGTGGAGTTGCCGGCGCAGGTGGGGTGATAGCGGTTCTCGGAATTGTGGGTGTCGAAGGTGACGGCGACCGGCGGCCCGTCGACGACCAGCGTGCCCACGTTGATGTCGGGCTTGCACTCGTTGTTGACGCAATTGGGGTCGTTGAAGCAGGCCGGATCCTGGCAGTCGATCAATCCATTGCCATCGTCGTCGATCCCGTTGTTGCAGATCTCCGGCGTCTTCGCGGCGCCCGTCGAGATGGTCACGCTGGTGACCCCCTGCGTGCCCGGGTAGGACTCGACGATGACGCGATAGGTGCCGGGGTCGAGCACGAAGGAGTGGCCGGCGGTCGCCATCTGGCCCGCCTGGATGCAATAGACGAGGTTTTGATCGCACGCCTGATCGAGGCCCGCCTTGTAGAGCGAGACGACGTGCGCGGCGCCGTTCGGTTGCGAAAAGTCGATCCGGACGCCCGCCGGACCGTTCCCGGTGAGGGTGAATTCACCGACGACGCCGGTGCCCCCGGGCGGCGCGCAGCTGAGGTAGGAGTCGCGGCTCTGCGTCGTGTCGAAGGTGCGGGTGACCTTCGCGTCATGGGGGGCGATGTCGCCGAACTGGACGTCGGGGTTGCATTTGTCGTGGAGGCAGACGTCCGGGAACATCTGCGCGCACTGGACCAGCCCGCACATCACGTTGCCGTTTCCGTCCTTGCAATTCATCCCCATGATCGGCTGGCAGGCCGGGTCGTTGAAGCACTGGGGATCGGCGCAATCGGTCAATCCATTGTTGTTGTCGTCGATGCCGTTGTTGCACACCTCCTTGCCGGGGGTGGCGCAGCCGGGTGCGCCCTCGCAGTCGGGCAGGGCGCAATCGGCCGGGATGTTCTGGCAGGTGGGCGGCGGGAGGCAGAGCTTGTCGTTTTCGCACGCGGGATCGGCGCAATCGACCAGCCCATTGCAATCGTCGTCGACGTGGTTGTTGCAGATCTCGAACGGGCGCGGGACGCAGACGCCGCCGCCCCCTCCGTCACCGTTGCCGCCGCCGCCCCCTCCGTCACCGTTGCCGCCGCCGCCCCCTCCGTCACCGTTGCCGCCGCCGCCCCCGTCGCGGTTGCCGCTGCCGCCACCACCGTCGCCGTTGCCGCTGCCGCCACCACCGTCGCCGTTGCCGTTGCCACCGTCGACGCCATGACCACCGCCGTCGCGGTTGCCGCCGCCGCCGCCGCCGCGGTTGCCGCCGCCACCGCCGTCGCCGCCGGCCATGCCGTCGCGGTTGCTGCCACCGCCGCCGTCGCCGACGCCGATCGAGCCGTCGCCGAGGCCGATCGAGCCGTCGCCGGTGCCGAACCCGTCTCCCGTGCCGACGGAGCCGTCGCCCGAGGAGCCGAAGCCGTCGCCTTTGGCGAAGCCGTCGCCGGAGGTGGCGAAGGCATCGTCGGCGCCGACCGTGCCGTCGCCCGGCGTGGCGAAGCCGTCGCCGAAAGAGCCGCCACCGTCGCCGCCGCCCGACGAGCCGTCGCGCTGATCGCAGTGCGGATCCCAGCGCGGACAGCCGTTGTCGAAGCCCAGCAGATCGGAGCGTCCACAGCCGGTTGCCGAAAGGGCGCCGAGGATCGCGAAGCCGAGGGGACGGAGGCTCGCCAGGTGATGCGACATGGCGGCATTGTACCGATCGCCGTCGACGGAGGGAACGATGCGCCCGCTGGCCGGCGAAGGCGCGGCGCGTATACTCCCGCGCGATGGCGTGGGAATGGGATCGCCTCTCGCCGGCGCAGCGCTGGCTCGCCACCGTCGCCGGCGTGGGCGTGCAGGACGGCCTCTCGTCGAGCAGGTTCCTCTACAAGGCCGCCCTCGGTGCGCTCAACCTGACCGGCGCGAAGCTCGGGCAGGTGGACCTCTCGTGCGCCGACCTCCGCGGCGCGCGCCTCGACCGCGCCGATCTCCGCAAGGCGTGCCTCGACGGGACGCTCCTCGAGAGCGCCTCGCTGCGCGGCGCAAACCTCAGCTGGGCGAGCGGCGAGGCCATCGATCTGCGCTGGGCCGCGCTCGCGGGCGCCGATCTCACCGAGGCGACGCTGCCCCGGGCCGACCTGTCGAACGCCGATCTCCGCGAGGCGATCCTCAACCGCGCCGAGCTGCCGGGCGCGCGCCTCGTCGGGGCGCGCGCCTCGGGCGCGGTGCTGGAAAGCGCCGACCTCGGCGGAGCGGACCTCCGGCGCGCCGACCTCGCCCGCGCCACGCTGCCGTTCGCCGGCCTGCGTGGCGCCGACCTGCGCGAGGCGGTCCTCGACGGGGCCGACCTGCGCGGCGCCGATCTGGCGACGGTGGCGCTCGCCGGCGCGTCGCTGGAGGGCGCGCTTTTCGGTGACGACGAGCTGGACGCCGAGGGCCGTCCGCTGCGCACGCTGCTCTCGAGACGCGAGGCGGGTGCGCCGGCGAGCCGCGAGGCGCTCCGCTCGGCGCGCTGGGAGCGCCTCACGCTCGGCGGGCGCGTGATTACCCGCGCCGAGCTGGGCGATTAGGCGAGCGGGGCGATCTGGCGATCAGCCCGACCGGCTCCGCAGCTTGAGCAGGGCCTTCAGCGTCTTGCCCCAGCGCCCGATGGCGTAGCCGATGGCGATTCCGACAGCGAAATTGATCATCGTCGCAGTGCCTCCACGATGCCGAGAGGACGAACGGATCCAACTTGACACGCCGGGCGCCCCGACGCATCTCCCCGCCGCGTTCGAGTTGGAGTGGTTCGAGATCACCCAGTGGCCGAAGGGGCTCCCCGCCTAGGAGCCTGTTCCCGTAATTCGCCTGCTGCGGCGTCCGATGCGCTCGCCCAGGCTTCGTCGCTCCTCCTTGGATTACGGAAAGTAGTCCTTCGTCGT
>JAJXSP010000105.1 GCA_021784515.1 Myxococcales bacterium
CCGCGCCTGCCAGTAGCCGTTGGTGGGCAAAAGGAGCGTACGCCCCTCGACGCCGAGGGTGGTGTCGTTCGCCTGGCCGATGGAGGCGGTCGCCTTCGCGCCGCCGTTGTGGCCCCAGCCCGAGCTGTCGTTGACCGCGTGGTAATCGGCGTAGATCCGGATGTTCGGGAGCGGCCGCGCATAGATCATTCCGCCCATCTCGTCGCGGGTCTCCTGCGAGAACACCGTGAAGATCGAATTCAGGGGCAAAAACAGGTCGGGCGCGACGCGGCGATAGTCGGCGCTCACTTCCAGTTCCCCGATCGGGGTCCAGGTCATCGCGGCATTCGCCTCGGCGGTGCGGGCGTTGGGAATCGACCACAGCCAGGAGGAGGTGAGGGCGAGCGTGCGGTGTATCTGCCAGCGTCCGTCGAGCGCGAGATCCTCGCGGGCGGCGCGGCCGCCGCCGTAGACATCGATCATCGAGAAGCCAACCTCGGTATCCATCGCATGGCGGTAGTATACGCGTCCGCCGACGACCCAGTCGCCCCGGCTGGTGCCGAAGCGCGGGGTCACCGGGGCGCCGCCGTAGGTGGTGACGCCGGTACCCCACGGGCCGTGCAACTCGACGGTGGCGCCGTCGATCTGGGTCATGCGCGCGGCGCCGCCACTGATGATCTGGCGGCCCAGGCGCACCTCCAACTTGCGCTTGAATGCCGTGGCCTCGAGGTAGGCGAGATCGAGGTCGCCGGTGACCGTCCTCCCGTCGTATGGGGCGTCGCCGAGGCCGACCATTCCCCAGCCCGAGGCCACGATTCGCAGCGAATCGAGCTCGGGCGCAGTGAGGTCGGCCACCAGCGAGAGCGACTCGTAGGCCGGCACGACCGTGTAGATCTTCCCGTCGCGCGCGTCCTCATGGCCGGTGAGGAGCGTGGTGAGGTTGGCGTCGACGGTGTCAGCCCGCGCCGCCGGCGCGAGCGTCGCGACGGAAAGCGCGACGGCCCCCACACCGACGAGGCGAACAGCCTTACGGAACATGTTCGACCACTCCATTGATGTGGGTGCTCTGCTGCATCCCCGGCGCCCCGGTCACGATCAGGTCGCCGTGGGCGTCGATCGTCGAGGGGTGGCATTGAAAGCAGGTGGCGAGGGACGCCCCCACATGGCCCTTCAATCCGTCCTGCGGCGGAATGCCATGGCAAGTGCCGCACTCGGGCTTTGCGGTGGTGTCGGTCCAGCTTCGGATGCGCTGAATCGTGGGTGTCTGGTCGGCCAGGATCTTCGTCCCGCCGCCGTGGCAGTAGACGTTCGTGCAGGTGCCTTTGTCGTGGTCCCAGGTGGCCATCGCGCCGTCGGCGATCGCCTGGCCCATGTAGGCCGGGGTCGCCGGGAACACCCGCGCCGGGAGCGGCGCGTCGATGTGGCCGGCGTCGTACACCGTCGAGGGCACGAGGTGGCAGGCGCTGCAGGGAACCGGCGCGCTCAACCCCGAAGCCGCCCGGACGTGATTCTGGTGCAGGCCGACCGACACCATGGTCGGATCGGTGTTGCCGTGGAGGTCGCGCGGCGGCGCCGGATTGTCGGGCCCGCCGTGGCAGCCATTGCACTTGCCGCTCTCGTCGCCGAGCGAGATCTGCCCGTCGATGTGGCGCGACCGATCGACCAGCTTCTTGTCCGCGTCCACCACCTTCGGGTGGCACATCACGCACTCGGCGATCGGCGGGTGCGGCGCCGCCGGCGGCAGGCCGTGGCAGGTGCCGCACTGGACCTGCGCGTCGTCGGCGACCCAGCGCGGCGCCTGGTTGGTGCCATTGGAGTCGGCGAACGCGCCGCCGTGGCAATAGACGTTCGTGCACTGCGCGGCGTCGTGATCGAACGCCGGCGGCCCCTTCCGCGGGACCATGCCGAATGCCAGGTTCGCGAGCGCGCCGAAATGCATCTGCGGCGAATCGATCACCGTGCCGTCGGCGGCGAAGAGGTGGCCGACATCGGTGTAGACCATCGGCTTGACGTGGCACTCGGTGCAATCGAACCCCTTCGCGATCAGCGGGGCGCCATTGACCGCGCTCCCCAGAACGTGCGGGACGTGCGCGCCGGTCGCGGGCGGCTGGCCGTGGCAGGTGGTGCAGCCCGTCGGACCGTCCTTGTGGCACTGGTAGCAGGAGACGCCCGCGCCGCCGCCCTTGAAGTCCATTCCATGGCAGCCCTGGCAGACGGTGAAGCTCCAGCCGGCGTTCTTGACGAGGTTGCCGTGGAACTCGGGATCATCGGGGTTCATCAACCCCTTTTCGTGGATCGGCGAGCGGAGGTAGGAGGCGTCGCACTGCACCACCCACTCCACCAATTGAGGATAGAGGTCGGAGAACGGCTGGTGGGTGGCGTCGGCCTGCGCCGGGTCGAGGGTGGCGAGGAGCGGCGACGAGGCGTCGCCCGGCGTCACGATCGCCATCCCGCCGGCATTCTTGAGGACGGTGAGGTAGTTCGTTGTGTCGTAATTGCCGGCCGGCGTTCCACCGTCCGGCGCGGAGTGGCAGCTGCTGCACCGCGACGCGAAGGCGGGCCCGATCTCCTCCTCCCACGCGACGCATTGCCGCACGCCTCCATCGTCGACCGGCCGCGCCTTTCCGCACCCACCGAGGAGCGGGGCGAAAGACAGCGCTGCAACGAGAACGGGGAGGCGTGCGGCCATGGTCAAGGCGCTCCTACTTCAGCCCGCGAATGAACTTCACCAGGCCGTCGATCTCCTCGGCCTTGAGCTTCTCGGCGAAGCCCTTCATCTCCTGCTTCGTGCCGTCCTTCTCGCGCTTCAATCCGTCGGTGATGACCTTCTTGATGTCGTCGTCGCTGAACTTCTTCTGCCAGTCGGCCGCGGTCATGTCGGCCACCTTCATCTTCTTGGCCTGCGCGCTCTCGGCCTTGCCATCGGCCCCGTGACAGCTCGCGCACTTCGTCTTCCACACCTTCCCGGCATCATCGGCCCGGGCCACCATCGGCATTCCGAACAACAGCACTGCACCGGCGATCGCGAACGTTCTCATGTGCTACCTCCGAACCGGCCCCGTGGGGCCGTTCCGTGCCCGTCGCCGTCCTCCCTGCTACCGAATCCATCCCTTCCTTAAACGCACAACGGGGCGGGCACTACGAATCATCAGGGCGTGGGCGTTCGCTGTCCGGCGGGGATCACCGGCGGATTCACGGCGTGGACCTTGGCCACCGCGAAGTCGCCCGTCGGACCGTGGCACACATGGCAGGTCTCGGTGCCGTTCCAGGTGTTCAGGGCGGCGTGGCCGAACGCGTCGGCGGTGTCGTGGCAGGTGAGGCAGGCGCGCGCCGAGGGCGACTGCCAGGCGACGTTCTGGCAGGCGCCGGCGACGCAGGACTGGCCGTAACCGCAGGGGCTCATCGCGCTGCAGGCGGCGCCGGTGTCGGCGTGGCACTTCTGGCAATTGCGCGCGTCGAGCGGCAACAGCACCTCGGTGAAGTCGTTGTACGTGTTCATGTAGCCGACGAGGCCGTAGGAGTAGCCGCCGCCGAGCACCGCGGTGAAGTTCGCCTCGGCGTAGCCGCCGCGCAGGCGGGCGTAGTGGATGTTGTGAATCATCTTCTGGAAGTCGATGGGGTTGTTCGGCGTCGGGTCGACGGTGATGACGCAGGTGTCGGGCGTTTTGTCGTTGTTCGTGTCCTGGCACGCTTCCCAGCCGGCCGCGTTGCCCGGGCACTGCGCGTCCTGGGTGCAAGCGATTCCCTTGCCGCCGACGGTGCGGTCCACGGCGCCCTGGGTGTGGCAATTGGAGCAGTTGCTGCCGCCGTGGCGCGAGCCGCCGTGCGCCTGCGCATCCACGTGGCAGGCGTTGCAGGCCCCGTCGGTGACGACCTGGCGGGGCTGCACGGCCGTGGCATTGCCGAGGAGAAAATCGACGATTCCATTGGCCGTGTCGCGCACCGAAACGCCATTGACGGTGAGCGCCTCGTTGACCCACAGCCAGAGGGTGTAGGTGCCGTCGGGGTTGCTGGCGCGGCCGGGGTCGGCGCTGTTCAGTGGGGCGAGCGCGCCCGCCGGGATCGGCGAGGGGAAGACATAGGTGTAGACGTTCTTGTTGGCATCGAAGGTGAGCGTGCCGGAGGTCTTCACCGTGATGGCGCCCGAGGCGGTGCCGAGCACGCGCTGGCGATCACTGGTGGGGCCGGAGACGACGGCGCTCGCCGAGAGGTTCTTGTTGCTGATGAGATCGACGACGTTGTTGCCGGCCTTGTCCTGGAGTTGGAAGGTGACGGTGGGCGTATCTCCGGCCTTGAACGCGCCATTTTGCCCCTTGCCGCCCGAGAGAGTGAGATTGACGATCTTCAGGCCGCGGGTGGCGGTCCGCTCGAGCACGGCGTGCGCGGCCTGGATGGGGACGAGGCCCTTGTCGTCGGCGCTGTGGCAGACCGGGCAGTCCATGTCGTCGGTCAGCTTCGGGTGGGTGGCCGCCTGGCAGCTGCCGGTCTTGACGACGCAGGTGGCGAATTGCGCGAAACCGAGGCAATCGCTGTCCCACTTGCAGGCGCCGCCCGGAGGAGGTCCGAAGTTGGTCGGCGGGTTGATGGTGCCGGTGTCGAAATAGACGTTTTCGTGGCAGGTGCCGCAGGCCAGCCGGGACGGGTTCTGGTACCAGCGCCCGTCGGCGTGGCAGGAGGCGCAGTCCTTCTCACCGTCGGGGAGCGAGGGGTATGCGACGTTGGTGTAGTCGGCGAGCGTGGTGTCGGCGCTGGCGAGGCCGTATTCGGGGTGCGCCACGCCGGGGGTCAGCATGTGCTCGCCGCGGTGGAGGCCGTGCACCTTGCGGATGATCGGGTTCGGGCTGTAGCCGTCGTTGTTGTGGCAGCACTTGCAGTTGCCGATCGGGTTCGAGTCGATCGATGGGTTTCCGGTCGGCGAGTAGCCCGGGTGGATATGGTGCATGTACGTGACGCCCGCGGGCGACTGGTGGCAATGGAGGCAATTCGACTGATTGCCATTGCCCGGGATGTAGTCCTCGGGAGTCGCGGTGCCGATCTGGAAGTCGGCGAGCTGGAATACCTGGTCGAGGGCGGCGTCCGCCTGGGCCCACACTCCGACCGTGTAGGTGCCCTGCGCCTCGTCGGAGATCGGCGCCATGGTGAAGGTGAGGCTGCCGTCGGCGTTGGCGGTCAGGTTGGGCTTCTGGGGATCATTGTAGGAAGGACTGGCCAGGTTGATGAAATGGTGCTGGTGGTCCTTCGCGGCGCGATCGGTGACGCAATTGAGGAGCTTGGTCGTGGTCTTCGTCGCCAGCGGCGCGCGCGGGCCATAGGCGTAGAGGTTGGCCGTCCCGAGCTGCTTCGGCGCGAGCGTCTGGCCGCAGCCGTCGGTGAACTTGATGGTGATGACGGGCTGCTCGCCGGCGGCGAAGAACATCTTGTTCGCCGGCGCGGAGACCGACAGCGCGACCGCGAGGCCCGGCGTCTGCCCGGCATTGAGCCCGCTGCAGCCAATGGGGCCCTGGGGTCCTTGGAGGAAGCCGTCGGGGACCTGGCCCGGCGTCCCCGGATTGCCCTGCGGCCCGGGGACACCCGCCTCTCCCGGTCCGCCCTGCGGGCCGCCGGCGCCTTCCGGGCCGGCAGAGCCAACGGGGCCGGCGGGTCCAACTGGCCCTTCGCAGCCGGCGGCGAGCAGGAGGCAGAGAGCAAGCGAGTGGGTGAAATGACGCATGGCGCCCGGCTGAGCAAGGGGCGGGCCGCTGGAAAGAGCGTTGTTGTCGGGGGGCCAGCGCGAAAACTCTGCGGAGGGTGGGATGCCGTGCGCAACTCTGGCGCCAAGGGGTGGCCCGATCGGGTCAGAAAGCGACCGCGGCGACCGCGTGGATCCCGCGACTGCCGCGCCGCTCGCCGGGCGCCCTTCAACCTTTCGGGTGTGCCTTCAGGAACCCGTAGATCAGCGACGGCCAAGAGGGCTGGAGCGCCGGAGTGTGGATGCCGCCCTGGATGCTCCAGAGCTCGGCGGCGCCGGTGGGGCAGCTCCACCGCTCGACGGTGGTGTCGTCGCCGGGCAGGAGCGCGTCGAGGTCGAGCTTCGCGCCCATCGTGGTCTTTGCGCCGCAGCCGTCCTTTGCGGCCCACGAGGCGACGCTGTCGTGGGCCGACGGGTAGGCGTCGGTCGGCGTGCTGAGGACGGTGCTGCCGCCGCCGTAGAGGATCACCGGGTCGAGCGTGCCGTGGACCTGCAGCACCGCCACCGGCTCGGACGGTTGGCACTTCGCCGGATCCTTCCAATTGTCGCCGGCGAGGGAGACGATCGCGGCGATGCGCGGCGCCAGATCGCAGGCGAGGCGGTGCGCCAGGAAGCCGCCGTTGGAGTGGCCGACGAGGTAGATGCGCTTCTGGTCCACGTTGAAGCGCGCGCTCATGTCGTCGATCACCGCGCCGAGGTAGGCGACGTCGTCCACGCCGCTGTGGAAGAAGTCGCAGCAGGCGTTGGTGGCGTTCCAGTAGCGGCCGAGCGGCCCGATGGTGCCGTCGGGGAATGCGTAGAGGAAGGTCTCCTGGTCGGAGAGCGGCGTGAGGCGGAAGTAGGCCTCCTGGAGCGCGCCCGAGGCGCCGAGGCCGTGGAGCAGGACCAAAAGCGGCGTCGGCTTCGACGGATCGTAGCCCTTGGGCACGTGGTAGCCGTAGGGGCGCGAGGCGACGGTGGGGTTGCTCCAGCCGCCGTCGGGGACGGGCGGCGCGTCGAGGGCGATCGCGAGATCGGCGATGGCCGCGTCCGCGATCGGCGCGTCGGCGAGGGCCGCGTCGACCGCGAGATCAGGCGGCGCGGCGGCGTCGTCCGTCGAGGAGGCGGCATCGCCGCAGCCGGCGCATGCGAGCACGAGCAGCAACGGGCGCATGGCCCGCGATCTGCGCTCAGGTGCGGCGCGGCGTCAAGCGCCCGCCCGTCGTCGCGGCGAGCAGCACGCAGGCCAGCGCTGCGAAGGCGGCGCCGACGGAGAACGCCACGCCCGCGCCCCACACCTTATAGATTGCGCCGAACCCGACCGACGCCGGCAGCGCCCCGAGGCCGGTGATCGCGTGGAACCAGCCGAAGGCGGTGCCGCGCCGGCGGGCGCCCGCGAGGTCGGCGACGAGCGCGCGCTCGCTCCCCTCGACGAGGGAGTAGTAGAGGCCGTAGAGCCCGAACAGCGCCCACACCTGCCACGCCGTCGTCGCGCGCGCGAAGCCGAGGTAGGTCAGCGCGTAGACCGCCCAGCCGATCCCGATCAGGCGACGGCGGCCCCATCGATCGGAGAGCACGCCGAAGCCGCGCGACAGGAGCGCCTTCACGCCGTTGTGGAGCATCCACAGGAGGAGGATCCACGCCGGGGCGACCCCCGCCTCGCCCGCGCGCACGATGAGGAACGCGTCGGAGGAGTTGCCGAGGGTGAACACGCCGACCGCCACGAGGTAGGTGGCGAGGCGGCGCGGATCGCCGCCGTCGACCTCGCCGACCGTGGCCTTGGGCAACGAGGGCGCCGGGTCGCGCGGCGGCTCCTTCACGCCGAACACCAGCGCCGCCATGGCGAGCGCCGCCGGCAGCGCCGCCCAGGCGAACAGGTGGCGGAAGTCGAGGTGCGCGTACTCGAGGAGCGCGAACCCGACGAGCGGGCCAATCATCGCCCCCGAGTTGTCCATCGCACGGTGGTAGCCGTAGGCGGCGCCGCGACGGTGGGGCGGCGTCACCTGCGCCACCAGCGCGTCGCGCGGGCTGCCGCGCACGCCCTTGCCGACACGATCGCAGAAGCGGATCGCGAGCACCATCCACGGCGCCGTCGCCAGCGCCACCAACGGCCGCGCCACCGACGAGAGCCCGTAGCCGGCGATGGTGAGCGGCTTCCGGCGGGGCAGCGCGTCGGAGAGCCGCCCCGAGGCGAGCTTCAGCATGCTCGCCGTGGTCTCGGCCACGCCCTCGACGATCCCGATGAACCCCGTCGAGGCGCCCAGCACGCCGCGCAGGAACTGCGGCAGCAGCGGGTAGATCATCTCGCTCGAGGCGTCGGTCAGGAGCGACACCACGCCGAGCCAGATCACCGTCGGGGAGAGGCGGTGCTGGGAGGGCCGGGCGTCGGCCGCGGGATCGTTCATGGGTCGCCTCATATCACGGCGCCTCGTCGGCGATCTCCTCCAGCTCGGCGGAGGCGGCGTCCTCGGCGACGGTCTCGTCGTCTTCGGACGTCTTCCACTCGCTGGGGGGACGGTATTTCGTTTCTTCGCCCGCGATGGGCTCGGCTGGTTCGCGGGGGACACGGGGCGAAGAAACAAAATACGCTTCCCTCGTCTCTCGAACGTCCTCGGTCTCGGTCTCGGTCTCGTGCGCGTGCGGGTTCCCGACGGGCGGGGCGTGCTGGTCGAAGAACGCGCGGACCGCCTCGGCCGCCGGGCGGCTCATCCCCGGCGCCGCTGCCAGCTCGTCCACCGTCGCCTCGCGCACCCGCTTCAGGCTGCCGAAGCGGCGCAGGAGCTCGCGCTTGCGCTTTTCGCCGACGCCGGGCACGTCCTCGAGCGCCGAGCGCAGCGTGCGCCGGCGGCGGAGCGACTTGTGGAAGGTGACGGCGAAGCGGTGCGCCTCGTCGCGGATGCGGGAGAGCACGAACAGCTCGGCGGTGTTCGGGCGCAGCCGGATCGGGTCCTTGATCCGCGGCAGGAACACGCGGTCGGGCTGCTGCTCGCCGCTGCCGTCCTCGCGCTCCTTCGCCAGGCCGACGACGTCGATCCCGTCGACACCGGTGTCCACGCCGACGTCGTGCAGCGCCGCCATCGCCGTGCCGAGCTGCCCCTTTCCGCCGTCGATCACCAGGAGATCGGGCAGCGGCCACGGCTTCGCCCCGTCGTCGCTCTTGACGGACCGCCGGAAGCGCCTCGAGAGCACCTCGTACATCGAGGCGAAGTCGTCGTTGGTGGCGCTCTTCACCTTGAAGGTGCGGTACTCGCTCCGCGCCGGCGCACCGTCGAGGAACACCACCATCGACGCCACCGTCGCCGTGCCCTGGATGTGCGAGATGTCGAAGCACTCGATCCGTTGCGGCGCGCGCTTGAGGCCGAGCCGCTCGCGCAGCCGGGAAAGCGACTCCTCGGCGTCGCGCGTCTGGTCGCGCCGCGACACGTAGCTCGACTCCGCGTTCTTCGTCGCCAGCGTCACCAGGCGCACGCGCGGCCCGCGCTGCGGGAACAGCACCTCGACCTTGTGGCCCTTCTTCTCGCGCAGCCACTCCTCCTTCGCCGCGGCGTCCTCGATCGGCAGCGGCAGGAGCACCTCGTCGGGCACGTAGGAGCCGAGGTCGTAGTACAGCGACACGAACGACGACACGATCTCGTCGTCGGGGAACTCCTGCCCGCCGAAGGAGAAGGTGCGCCGCCCGAGGAGCTTGCCGCCGCGGATGTGGAGCACCGCGATCTCGACGGCGGTGCCCTCGCGGTGCCAGCCGATCACGTCCTGGTCGCGCAGATCCTCGCTCACCACGCGCTGCTCCTCGAGGGTCTTCTCGAGGGAGCGGAGCTGGTCGCGAATCGCGGCGGCGGTCTCGTACTCCGTCCGCGAGGCCGCCTCCTTCATGCGCGCGCGCAGGCGCTCGACCAGCTCCTGGTCCTTGCCCTCGAGGAACAGCGCCACGTCGCGCACCTGCTCGGCGTACACGTCGGGTGGGACGGGGTAGACGCAGGGCGCGTCGCAGCGCTTGATCTGGTATTGCAGGCAGGGGCGCCGGCGGTTCTCGAGGACGTGGTCGGTGCAGGTGCGGAGCTTGAAATGGCGGTTGACCACCTGCAGCGCCTGGCGGCACGAGGTGGCGCTGTGATAGGGGCCGAAGTAGCGCGCGCCGTCGCTGCCGATGCGCCGGACGACCTCGAGGCGGGGGAACGCCTTCCTCTTCTCCTCGCTCGCGTCGCGCGGGATGGCGAGACGGAGGACGAGGTAGTTCTTGTCGTCCACCAGCTTCACGTTGAAGCGCGGCTGGTGCTGCTTGATCAGGTTGTTCTCGAGGAGCAGCGCCTCCTTCTCGTTGTTCGTGACGACGGTCTCGATGTCGCCGAGCAGGCGGCCGAGCAGCGCCACGAAGGCGCGATCGTCGCCCGAGCGCGTGAAGTAGCTCCGCACGCGGGCGCGCAGCGAGAGCGCCTTGCCGACGTAGATCACGCGCCCCTTCTTGTCCTTCATGAGGTACACGCCGGGGTCGGCGGGGATCCGGTCGAGGATCTCGCGCAGGCGCGGATCGAGGCTGTCGAGGCCTTCGCCCATTTCCGGCGAAGATACCGCGGGCGATCGCGCCGAGCCACGCGGGGGCTGGGGCGTGGTAGAAGCAAGCATGGCCGCGCGGTCGCTCGCATCGCTGGCGCTCGCGCTTGGCGGCTGCGGCGGGGCGATCGTCGTCGACGGCGGTGGGCCGGTCGACGCCGCCGCCACCGACGCGGCGCTCGATCTGTCGGCGGTCGCCCTCGACGCGGCGCCGGAGGACGCGGGCGACGGCTGCCCTCCGGGGATGGCGCACTTCGACGGCTTCTGCGTCGATCGATGGGAGGCCCACGTCGTGGCGATCGACGACGCCGGCGTCGAGGCGCCGCACTCCCCCTACCTCGTCGTGGACGACCTCACCGTGCGCGCGAAGACCGCGCCCGGCGTGGTGCCGCAGGGCTACATCTCGCAATTGCAGGCGAGCGCCGCGTGCGAAAAGGCGGGCAAGCGCCTGTGCACCGCGGCCGAGTTCGCCCTCGCCTGCCGCGGCGCCGATCCGGCCGATTGGTATCCCTACGGCGGGCAGACCCTCGAAAAGGGGTATTGCAATCAGGACAAGGGGTCGAGCGTGGCGCGCTTCTTCGGCAATGATCCGAGCAAGTGGACATACCAGGAGTTCAATGACCCGCGCCTCAATCAATGGGACGGCGGGCTGGCGCCGACCGGCTCGTACCCCCATTGTGTCTCGCCGGCCGGGGTGTGGGACTGCGTCGGCAACCTGCACGAGTGGGGCGCCGACGCCGCCGACGCAAAGGGCCACGGCCGCTTCCGCGGCGGCTTCTACGGCGACGCCGAGGTGAACGGCCACGGCTGCCGCTACGTGACGAGCGCCCACGAGCTGTCCTACCACGATTACTCCACGGGATTCCGCTGCTGCAGAGATAGCCGATGAGGGCTTGTCTACCGGCTTGTTTGTCCGGTTGTCCGAATTGCCGGTTTGTCGCCCGCGATTGACGAAATGTCATTGCAAACCGGGTAAGTGGGCGGCAAGCCCGGGATTCACCGTGCGGCATGACGGTTGCTGAATCGCCCCGCCGATGCGAACCGTCCTGATCGGCCTGTGGTTGCTGAGCGGCGGTGTGGCCCTCGCCAACGACAAGGGTCGCGCCAATCCGCCCGTGCCGCCGCTCGGCGACCGGCTGCCCGGGGAGAAGGAGTTCAGCGGCTGCAAGCGCTATCCGCCCGACAAGCGCTTCCACTGGGGCGTGCGGGGCGAGGTGGGGCTGCCCGATCTCGTCGCCTCGCTCGGCGAGATCTCCTGCCAGACCATCATCACCGGCCCGGCCGTCGCCGCGCGCGGCGGCAAGGTGAGCCTCGAGGTGCCCGACCTCCTGACGGCGCCCGAGGTGTACCGGATCTTCTACTCGGCGCTCGAGTCGATGGGCTTCGCGATCGAGGCGCGCGGCAAGGTGCTGAAGGTGGTGGACGCCTCGCGCGGCAAGGAGATCTCGACGCTGCTCGACCACGAGGCCACGCCCTCGACCGACCAGTTCGTGACGCGCCTCGTGCGGCTCGAGCACGCGGGCGTGCAGGAGGTGGCCGAGGTGGTGGGGAAGCTCCGCACCAAGGAGGGCGACGTCACCGTCTACCCGCCCGGACCGTCGCTGATCCTCACCGACCGCGCCTCGAACGTGCGGCGCATGGAGGAGATGGTGCAGGCGCTCGACGTGGCGCAGCCGGGCGAGAAGATCTGGACCATCGCCACCCACGCCCAGTCGGCGACGGAGCTGGCGGGGACGATCGACAAGGTGCTCTCGGCGAGCCGCCATACGATGCCGGCGGGGCCCGCCGACAAGGGGCCGGCGCCGCGCGCGCCCGACGCCGCGACGGTGATCCCGGTGGACGCGGCGCGCATGCTCGTGGTGATCGCCGGTGAGGTCGGCTTCCGGCGCGTGCAGAAGCTCGCCGACCGGATCGACCCGGCGGTGGTCGACGGCAGCAGCAGCCAGGCCCACGTGATCTACCTGGCGCACACCAACGCCGACGAGATGTCGGCCACGCTGCGCGACATCGGCCTGGTGCGCGTGGGCGGCCCTGCCGGGAAGCCGGGACAGGCGCCGCCGCAGCAGGCCGCCGTGCCGCTCCAGGGCGACGTGCGGATCGCCGCCGACAAGGTATCCAACGCGATCGTCGTCTTCGCGACCGGCCCCGACTTCCTGATGGTGCGCGACCTCGTCACGAAGCTCGACCTGCCGCGCCGGCAGGTCTACGTCGAGGCCACCATCCTCGACCTCTCCATCGACAAGGCGCGCAACCTCGGCGTCGCGTTCCACACCGGCCAGGGAATCGGCGGCGGCGCGACCGCGTTCGCCTCCAGCCAGGGCGGGAGCACCAACTCGCTCGTCGCCGACGCGGCGTCGCTCGCGGCAATGCTCGGCACGGGCGGGCTGTCGACCGGCGTGATGGGACCGGCGATGCAGGTCGCGGGCATGAACGTGCCGAGCTTCGGCGTGGTGCTGCAGGCGCTCGAGCACTCGAAGGACGTCAACGTCATCTCACGGCCGCACCTGCTCACGATGGACAACACCAAGGCCTCGCTCTCCGTCGGGCAGTCGATCCCGTTCCAGACCCAGGCGCTCGGCGCGGCGACGGTCAACCCGGCGATGCCGGCGCTGATGTCCACCTACTCGCGGGAGGACGTGGCGCTCAAGCTCGACCTCACGCCGCACCTCAACGACTCGGACTCGATCCGGCTCGAGATCGACGGCGAGATCTCCGACGTCCCCGACGGGCAGAACGCCAACGCGCCGGGCGGCCCGACGACCGACAAGCGCACGATCAAGACCGCGGTGGTGGTGAACGACGGCGAGACGGTGGTGCTCGGCGGGCTGCAGAAGGAGAGCGACAGCGAGACGGTGGACAAGGTGCCCGTCCTCGGCGACCTGCCGATCCTCGGCAACCTGTTCCGCAGCAAGAGCAAGCAGCGCGTGAAGCAGGACCTGCTGATCGTGCTCACGCCGTACGTGATCCGCGGCCCCGATGACCTGCGCCGCATCATGGAGCGCAAGCAGGCCGAGCACCGCGAGTTCCTCGAGCGCTCGACGGCGTTCCAGGGCGCCAACTGGGAGCCGCACGTGGACTACAGCCGCAAGCGCGGCCTGCTCGAGGAGATCAACACGGTCGCACGCGAGGCGAGCCGCGAGTCGGACGCGATGCACGACGCCGAGCGCCAGCTGCGCAAGCCGCCCAAGGAGGGCGAGGTGGATTGAAGAGGTGTCGATCAATCCTTCCCGTCGCGAGCCGGGTCCATCTGACGCATGGCTTGACCGTTCGGCGCGTCACCACGGCGCCCGCCCCTGCCCGCGCGCCACCATCCGGTGCAGGTCGAAGTGCCACGTCGCGAGCGCCGACACGTACGACTGCCGGAGGCCGCCGCGATCCACCGGGCGATCGTTCTCGGCGATGACGGCGACGTCGAACTGGTCGAGGTGCACCACCAGCCCGGCCGTGGTGTCCAGCTCGCTCGGCACGAGCCCGTCGTGCGTGTCGCGGTCGGTGAAGAAGTTGAGGTCGAGGCTGAGCGTCACCCACGGCCGCCAGAGGTCGGCCTCGACGTGCCCGACCAGCCGGAGGAGCGCCAGCCCCGAGAGATCCGGGCGCGCCGCGTACGACAGGTTGTAGACGAATCCGGCGAGCGTGACCCAACCCCACAGCCCCTGGCGCGGCAGCGCGCGGCGGAAGGCGGGGAGCGCGCCGACGTCGAAGGTCCAGCGGACGTGGGCGTCGACGTAGCTCCGCGCCTCGACAGGGCGGTCGGCGGCGCGGTCGGTCTCGACGTGCGCGAGCGCCTGTCAATCAAATTCGATCACACCGTCGAAAGACGAGGGACGCGTCGAAAGACGAGGGACGCGTCTTTTGTTTCTTCGCAGCGCCCGCCCCGGGCACCAATCGGCCCAATCGCCCGCGAAGAAACGAAAGACCGTCCCCCCAGCGTGTGGAAGGCGTCCGCTCAGCTCACGCCGAGCGACCGCTTCAACTCGCGCAGCTGCCCGCGCGCGTTCTCGAGCTGGTCGCCGGCGCTGGCGAGCGCGTCCTTCAGTACCGTCACGGAGTCGCCCGGCGCCTCGACGCCGAGCACGCCCACCTCGTCGCTGCAGGCGCGGAGGCTGCCGCGGAGGTCGGCGAGCGCGTCGTTGATCGCGTTGGCCGCGTCGGCGGCGGCCGGATCGACCGCGGCGCGCGACGGGGCGGCGGCGCTCCTGCGTGCGGCGTCGCGCTCCTGCTCGGCCTGCGCCAGCTTCGCGGTCAGCTCGGCGACGCGCGGGTCCTCG
>JAJXSP010000106.1 GCA_021784515.1 Myxococcales bacterium
CGGCGAGGCCGCGGCGGCGAGCACGGCGAGCGCGAGCGCCAGCCCGACGACGACGCGGACGAAGCGCGGCACGCCCGGCAGCCCCACCCACGCCAGCGGGACGACGCGCGCCGCGGCGAGGACGAGCGCCGTCACGTCCGGCCGGCCGCCGGCAGCGCCGCCAGCACCGCGGCGGTGAAGCGCGACAGCTCGGTGCCGATCCACGGTCCGGCGGCGGCGAGCGCGAGCAGCGCCGCCACGATGCGCGGGGCGGTGGAGATCGCGCGCTCTTCGACGCGGAAGGCCGCCTGCAGGAGCGCCATCACCAGACCGGCGCCGGCCGCGGCGAGCAGCGGTGGCGCGGCGAGCAGGATCACCAGATAGAGCCCCTCGCGCAGCGCGTGGGCCAGAGGGTCGGTCATCTCCCCCTCCCATCGCCGACCGGCCCCGGGCGGCGCCCTGCGTCGTTGCTCGTCGGTCGCTTACCGACCGGTAGGCTTGCTCCTCGCGCCTCGCCCGCCACCGACCGGGCCTCGGTCCGCTCGATCCGGGGGAGACGGCCGACCCTCCGCGGGTCACCCATAGCTCTGCACCAGGCCGCGCGCCAGGAGGTGCCAGCCGTCGGCGAGCACGAACAGCAGCAGCTTGAAGGGCAGCGCCACGCGGCGCGGCTCGAGAGAGGTCATGCCGAGCGTGGCGAGGACGCTCGCAACCACCAGCTCGAGCACCAGGAACGGCAGCAGCAGCAGGAAGCCCATCTGGAACGCCGCCCGCAGCTCGCTCACCACGAACGCCGGCGCGAGCACCAGCAGGTCCTGCTCGCCGACGGCGGCGCGCTCCTCGGGCGGCCGCAGCCGCCGCGCCAGCTCGAGGAAGCTCGCCCGCTCGCGCTCGGGCGCGTGGGCGGCGAGGAACGCGCGCACCGGCTCGCGGCCCTTCACCGCCGCCTCGGCGAGCGACGCCGCGTCGCCACGCTGGAGGCCGGGCGCGACCTGCGCCCAGGTCCGCTCGCCGACCGGCGCCATCACGAACACCGTCAGGAGCAGCGTCAGCGCGGCGACCACGGAGCGCGGCGGCAGCGACGAGCCGAACGCCCCGCGCAGCACGGTGAGCACCACCGCCACCTTGACGAAGCAGGACAGCAGGATCACCGCGAACGGGACCAGCGCGAGCAACGTCGCCCACGCCGCCCAGTCGAGCGGGCGCGACTCCGCCGCCGCGGCCACCGACGGCGCCAGCGCCAGGAGCGCCGCGAGCGGCACCACGCCGCGCGTCGCGCTCACGAGAGCGGCCCCTCGGGCGGTCGCTGTCCGAGCAGGCGCCGCACCAGCTCGCCGAGGCCCACGTCGTCGGGCGCGCGGTGGCGCTCGAGGGCGCGGGCATGGGTCGGGTCCAACTCGGCGAGCGTCGCCATCGCGCCCTCGCCGGCGCCGACGAGCAGGAACTTCCCCGCCGCCTCGACGACGTAGAGCGTCCGCCGTGGCTCGAGCGTGAGCCGCGCCACCACGCGCAGCCCCTTGCCACCGCCGACGCCGCGCCGGCGCAGCAGCCACAGCGCGAGCACGACAAGCGCGCACACGCCCAAGAGCGCGAGCGTCGTCTGCAGCAGGTAGGCACCGTAGCCCGTGTTCAGCTCCACCGTCGGTGGCGTGGGCATCGGCGCATTTGACCCCGCGCGATCGCGCACGTCAAGCTGCGTCGGATTGACGCCCGTTCGCCTCGCGTGACAAGGCTTCCGCCATGAGGGGGGCCGAGCGCTCGGAGAGCCTGCGCCGGGCCGAGTTCAAGCATTCGCTTATCGGATCAGTGGAATCCGCTGCGCCTATTACCCGCTCCCGTCGAAGCGGCAATTGATGCGGCTCGCCCTCGAAATCGGCCGCTATTCGGACGCGCAGCTCGAACGGTCGCGCCCACGCTGCGGGCGCTGTTCGACCGGATCGGCGAGCTGCCGGAGCTGGCCGGCGACGTGCGTCCTCGTCTCCTCGCGCTGATCGTGCTCGAGCCCGAGGCCGCCCCGGGAGCGGTCGCGTACGAAGACAGATTCCTCGACGAGAACGTCAACCCGGAGGCCTGGGCAGCGACGCGACGGGCGCTGTTCGAGATGAATGGCCGACGGGAAGCGAGCAAGCGCGTGCAGCGCCTTGCCCTCTACACGCGCCCGATAGGGCCCGAGCCGTGGCTGCCCGGGGCGGCAGGGAAGGTGACACCGATTGGTTTGAACGCCCTGCCGCGACGCGGCCTGCGGGTATCTCGCCGCATACCCCTCGCCGCTGCCCTCACCGTACGACAGTACGCCTCGGTCGCTGCTCCGAGGGGTGCGCGACGACCTGCTTCCGCGACTCCCGTCTCGCGACGGGGTCCAAACCATTCGGTGTTCCAGACCGCAAGCCCGCGCGAAACTCCGGCTCGCGACGGGCGAACAGGCAGAGACTGACAAGGAAGGATATTCGGGGGGCGCGCGGAGGCCGCGCGCGGGAGGCCCCGAGCGGGCCTCCGACGGGCGGAACGCTACTTGGACTTCTCGGCGGCCTTCTCTTCGCCCTTGGCCGGCTTCTCCTCGGCGCCGCGCTCGACGAGCTCGACGATCGACATCGGCGCCGCGTCGCCGCGGCGGTTGCGCACCTTCAGCACGCGCGTGTAGCCGCCCTGCCGTCCGATGAATCGCGGCCCCACGTCGTCGAAGAGCTTCGACAGCGCCGCCTGGCTTTTCACCACGCGCTTCGCCATCCGGATCGCGTGCACCTTGCGCGCGCGGTCCTCGGCGTCGAGCTTGTCGGCATCGCGGGTGAGCACATCGCCGAGAGACGTGGACCAGGTGATCGCCTTCTCCGCGAGCCGCCGGAGCTGCTTCGCCTTCACGTCGGTCGTTTCGATGCGCTCGTGCTCGATGAGCGAAGAGACCATGTTCGACCACATCGCGTCGCGGTGAGCGGCGAAACGGCCGAGCTTCTTTCCGTGTTTCTGGTGGCGCATGTCAAACCTCTCGCGGGGCGGGCTACGCCTTGCCCCGCTGCGACGGCGGAACCCAGGCCTCGAGCTTCAGGCCGAGTTGGAGCCCCATCTCGGCCAGGATTTCCTTGATCTCCTTCAGCGACTTGCGGCCGAAGTTCTTCGTCTTGAGCATCTCCGCCTCGGAGCGCTGCACCAGCTCGCCGATGTAGCGGATGTTCGCGTTCTGGAGGCAGTTCGCCGAACGCACCGACAGCTCGAGCTCATCGACCGACTTGTCGAGGTTCTCGTTGAGCTTCTCCTGCTCCTCGGTGACCGACTCCTCGACGGGCTCGGCGGTCTCCTCGAAGTTGATGAAGATCGAGAGCTGGTCCTTGAGAATCTTCGCCGCATACGCCACGGCGTCCTCGGGACGCACCGAGCCGTCGGTCCAGACCTCGATGGTGAGCTTGTCGTAGTCGGTCTGCTGCCCGACGCGGGCGTGCGTGACCGTGTAGTTGACCTTCTTGATCGGCGAGAAGAGCGCGTCGATCGGGATCGTCCCGACCGACATGTTCGCCGTCTTGTTGCGGTCGGCGCTGATGTACCCGCGCCCCATCTGGATCATCAGCTCCATGTGGAGCTTGCCGCCCGACGAAACCGTCGCGATGGAGTGGTCGGGGTTCAGCACCTCGACGCCGTCGCTGACTGCGATGTCGCCGGCCGTCACCCTGCCCTCACCGTCCTTGTCGAGGCGCACGACCTTCGGCTTCGGGTCGTGCATCCGCAGCATGACCTCCTTGAGGTTCAGCACGATGTCGGTGACGTCTTCGACGACGTCCGGCAACGTCTGGAACTCGTGGAGCGCGCCCTCGAGCTTCACCGCGGTGATGGCGGCGCCCTGCAGCGACGAGAGGAGCACGCGCCGCAGCGAGTTGCCGAGGGTGGTACCGAAGCCACGCTCGAGCGGCTCGCACGAAAAACGGCCGTAGGTCGGCGTAAGCGATTCCTTCTCGACCTCCAGCGTCTTCGGGCGGATCAGATCACGCCAGTTCTTGGCGTACACGGCAGGACTGGTTGCGCTCGACATCTCCTCGATTCCCTCCTCGCTCGAAACGGCGGGCTCGCGGGTCGAAGGTCACAGACCCTCGTTCGCACTCGCACCCCGACCGCGCGCTTCGACGCGCTCGCTGTGGACTGCTTACTTCGAGTACAGCTCGACGATCAGCTGCTCACGGATCGGCAAGGTGAAGTCCTCGCGCGACGGGAACGACTTCACCCGCCCGGTGAACTTCTCCTTGTCCAGCTCGAGCCACGACGGCACGCCACGACGGTCCACGGCGCCGACGCTGTCGACGATTCGGGCCACCTTCTTCGAGGCCTCCTTCACCGCCACCACGTCCCCCGAACGCACCAGGTACGACGGGATGTTGACGCGCTTGCCATTGACCGTGAAGTGGCCATGCCGGACCAGCTGCCGCGCCTCGGCGTGGTCGCCGGCGAAGCCGAGCCGGTAGATGATGTTGTCCATGCGCCGCTCGAGCAGCACCAGCAGGTTCTCGCCGGTGACGCCCTTCATGCGGTTCGCCTTGTAGTAGTAGCCGCGGAACTGGCGCTCGAGCACGCCGTACATGCGCTTGACCTTCTGCTTCTCGCGCATCTGCTCGCCGTAGTCGGACGCCTTGCGACGCCGCGCCTGCCCGTGCTGGCCGGGCGGATAGGCGCGCCGCTCGTAGCCGCACTTGTCGGTGTAGCAGCGGTCGCCCTTGAGGAAGAGCTTCATGTCCTCGCGGCGGCAAAGGCGACAAACAGGACCGATGTAACGAGCCATTGAGTTCCTCTATCTTCGATTCCCGGCGATGAAGAACCGCGGGAAGTGGGAATCAGGTCAGACGCGGCGGCGCTTGGGAGGCCGTGCGCCGTTGTGCGGGATCGGCGTCACGTCACGAATGAGCGAGATCTTGAACCCGGCAGCCTGCAGCGCACGCAGCGCCGACTCCCGGCCAGAGCCCGGTCCCTTGATGAACACGGTGATCGACCGCATGCCGTGGTCCATCGCCTTCTTGGCGGCGTCCTCGGCGGCGAGCTGCGCGGCGAACGGCGTCGATTTCCGCGAGCCCTTGAACCCGCGCACGCCGGCCGACGACCACGCCACCACGTTCCCCGAAACGTCGGTGATCGTCACGATCGTGTTGTTGAACGTCGACTGGATGTGAGCGATGCCGCTCTGGACGTTCTTCTTGACCTTCTTCTTGACCTTCGGCTTGCTCATCCGATTCCTCTAATCCAGCGCCCATTCGACTGCGCGCTTCGCGCTCCACTCGGGGAGCTGGGGGATTCCAACTCGCCTGGCGGACGAGGGCAGGTGACTATGCGGCCGGCCCGGCGGCCCCGCCGGTCGTCGGCTTCTTGCGCAGCATGCCCTTGCGCGGACCCTTGCGCGTGCGGGCGTTCGTGTGCGTGCGCTGCCCGCGCACGGGGAGCCCCTTGCGGTGGCGCAGCCCCCGGTAGCAGCCCAGGTCCATCAGGCGCTTGATGTTCATCGAGGTGTCGCGGCGCAGGTCGCCTTCGACCTTGTAGTCCGCCTCGATCACGTCGCGGATCTTGCGCAACTCGTTCTCGTCGATGACGTCCGTGCGCTTGTCGAAGTCCACACCCGCCTTGGTGAGGATCTCCTGCGAGGTGGACTTGCCGATCCCGTAGATGTAAGTGAGCGCGATCTCGATCCGCTTGTTGCGCGGAAGGTCGACGCCGGCGATGCGAGCCATGGCAACTTTACCTTTCTTGGCCTAACCCTGCCGCTGCTTGTGGCGCGGGTTATCGCAGATCACACGCACGACGCCTTTGCGGCGCACGATCTTGCACTTGTCACAAATCTTCTTGATCGAAGCACGGACCTTCATGGTTCTTCTCCGAGCGGCCTGTACCTTCCAGCTACGGGGCCGCACCTTATACAGCGCCGTCGACGAAAAGGCAACAACTATTCCGCGCGTAGTTTCGCGCGGTTGGAACAAATCCTCGTCCCGGCCTACGACTGACTGAGGATCAGCGGGCCGTCCTCTGTGATGGCGACCGAGTGCTCGAAGTGGGCCGACAGGCTGCCGTCCTTGGTGACCGCCGTCCACTTGTCGTCCTTGACCTCGACGTCGCTGAGGCCGGCATTGACCATCGGCTCAATCGCCAGCACCAAGCCCGGCTTGAGCCGCAGGCCGCGCCCCGGCGTCCCGTAGTTCGGCACCGCCGGATCCTCGTGCATCGCACGCCCGATCCCGTGACCGACGAACGAGCGCACCACCGAGTAGCCGCGCTCCTCGACGTAGGACTGCACTGCCCAGCCGATGTCCTGCAGCCGGTTGCCGACGACGCAGTGGTCGATCGCGCGGGCGAGCGACTCCCGCGTCGCGTCGACCAGCGCCCGCGCCTCTCGGCTCACCTTCCCCACGCAGAGCGTCCGCGCAGAGTCGCCGCAGAAGCCCTCCTTGAAGCAGCCGAAGTCGATCCCGATGATGTCGCCTTCTTTCAGGATCACGTCGGACCGCGGGATCCCGTGCACCACCACCTCGTTCACCGACGTGCACAGCACCGCCGGGTAGCCGTGATAGTTGAGGAACGCCGAGCTGGCGCCGTGCTTCTTGATCCCACGGTCGGCGATCTCGTTCAGCTCCAAGGTCGACACGCCGGGCTTCACCGCGGCCTCGATCTCGTCGAGGATCGCCGCCACGATGCGGTTGACCGCGCGGAGCTTGCCGATCTCTTCGGGGGTCTTGAGGTAGATCTTCACCCGTGGGCCGCCCCCTCGAGCGCGACCGTAATCCGCTCGAGGATCGATTCCAGCTCGCCGGTCCCATCGACCGTGCGCAGGGTGCCGCGCCGCCCGTAATAGTCGGTCAGCGGCGCAGTCTTCGCCTGGTACTCGACGAAGCGCGTCTTGATCGCCTCGGGCCGGTCGTCGGGGCGAAGAATCAGCTCGCCACCGCAGCGGTCGCACTTCCCCGAAACCTTCGGCGGATTGAAGGTGACGTGATAGGGCGCGTTGTCCTTCGGACAGGAGCGCCGCCCCCCCAGGCGCAGCGTCAACTCCGCCTCGGGGACCTCGATCGCCACCACCTTCACCGGATCGCGCCCCATCCGCGCCAACAGCCCGTCGAGCGCCTCAGCCTGCGGCGTCGTCCGCGGGAAGCCGTCGAAGATAGCCCCGTCCTTCGCGTCGGGCCGCCCCAGTCGCTCCTCGACCAGGCCAATCACGACTTCGTCGGGCACGAGCTGCCCGCCGTCCATGTACGCCTGCGCCTTCTTGCCGAGCTCGGTGCCCTGGCGCCGCGCCTCGCGAAGCATGTCGCCCGTCGAGATCTGCGGGATCCCCCAGCGCGCGGCGAGCCGCTGCGCCTGCGTGCCCTTGCCAGCGCCGGGAGCGCCAAGGAGGATCAGGTTGCGCTGCATCGAACTATGCCTGTTGCCGTGACGCGGCGGCGGTGCGGCCACGAATGCGCGGCCCCTTGGGCCCGGTGAAGCCCTCGTAGTTGCGCGTGATGAGGTGCGACTCGATCTGCTGCACGGTGTCGAGCGCCACGCCGACGACGATCAGCAACCCGGTGCCGCCGAACTGAATGCTCCGGGGCAGCTTCAGACTCTGGTGCATGAAGGTCGGCAGCACGCACACCGCCGAAATGTACAGCGCTCCGCCGAAGGTGAGGCGCGAGAGCACCCGGTCGATGTACTCGGCGGTCTTCTTGCCCGGGCGGATGCCGGGTATGAATCCGCCGTACTTCTTCATGTTGTCCGCAACGTCGACGGGATTGAACGTGACCGCCGTGTAGAAGTAGCAGAAGAAGACGATCAGACCGATGTAGAACACGTTGTAGCGCCAGTCCCCGGGCTGGAGCGCGTCCGCCACCTTCTGCATCCAGCTCACCTGCACGAAGCTCGCGAGCTGCGCCGGGAAGAGCAGGATCGACGAGGCGAAGATCGGCGGGATGACGCCGGCGACGTTGATCTTCAGCGGCAGGTGCGTCGACTGGCCGCCGTACATCTTCCGTCCGACGACGCGCTTGGCGTACTGCACCGGAATCTTCCGCTGCCCACGCTCGAAGAAGATGATCGCCGCGATGACCGCCACCATGATCGCGACGATCACGAAGAGGTCGAACGCCGTCAGGTCGCCCTGCCCGCCCGCCTTCTGGAACACCTCGTACACCGCGGTCGGGAACCGCGCGACGATGCCGGCGAAGATGATCAGCGAGATCCCGTTGCCGATGCCCCGCTCGGTGATCTGCTCGCCGAGCCACATGATGAACGCGGTCCCGGTGGTCAGGGAGATCATCGCCAGCAGCTCGAACCCGATGCCGGGATTGACGACCACGCTGGCGCCGTTCGAGGCCCAGCCCTGCGCCGACCGGGCGACGAAGAAGCCCTGGATCAGCGACAGGACGATCGTCCCGTAGCGGGTGTACTGGTTGATCTTCTTCTGCCCCGACTGCCCCTCTTTTTGGAGCCGCTCGAGGGCCGGCACCACGACGGTGAGCAGCTGAAGAATGATCGACGCACTGATGTACGGCATGATGCCGAGCGCGAAGATCGACATCTGCTCCAGCGCACCACCGGTGAACATGTTGAACATGTTGAAGAACCCACCGGAGTTGGTCTTCATCATGTCCCGCATCGCTGCCCGGTTGACGCCCGGGATGGCGATGAACACACCTACCCGGTAGATCGCCAGCAGCGCGAGCGAAAACAGGATCCGCTTCCGCAGCTCCGGGACCTTGGCGATGTTGAAGACGTTCGAAATCGGCATGTTGGTCAGGCCGTCGCTTTCTGCCCCTTGTCGTTCTTCTTGGCCGCGAGAGTGTGCTGCTTGGGCACCGGAATGGCGATCTCCTCGACGGTGCCCTTCGCGCCGGCGATCTTCTCCTTCGCCGTCGCCGAGAAGAGGTGCGCCTTCACCGTGAGCGCGTGGGTGAGGCCCTGCTCGTCGAGACCGCCCGCCAGGACCTTCACGAGCCCGGCGGAGCGCGGCACCAACCCGCGCTCCTTCATCGCCGCGACGTCCACCACCTCGCCGGCGGCGAACACCTCGGCGAGGTCACCGAGGTTGACGGCGAAGATGTCCTTCCGGAAGCGGTTCTTGAAGCCGCGCTTCGGGAGGCGGCGCGCCATGATGGTCTGGCCGCCCTCGAATCCCGGCTTCGGGATGCCGTGGTGGCCGGTGCGGGCCTTCTGGCCCTTTTGGCCCTTGCCCGAGGTCTTGTGGAGGCCCGAGCCGTGGCCGCGACCAAGGCGCTTGCGATCCTTCGAGGCGCCGGGGTTCGGGCTGAGCGTGTGAAGCGTGGTTCCCATTGTCCGAATTCTCCTAGGCGACGGGCTCGACCTTCACGAGGTGCGAGACCTTGCGGATCATGCCGCGGATCGCCGCCGTGTCGTTCAGCGTGACCGACTTGTGCATCTTCGTCAGTCCCAACCCGATGATCGTGTCCTTCTGGTCCTGCGGGCGGTTGATGCCGCTCCGGATCAGAGTGACCTTGAGCTTGAGTGCCATGTTCCTACCTCAATCCCCGCTCCCAGGGGATGCTAAGGAGCGCGCCTGCGGCGCGATCTTTTAGGCTCAACCCTGCAGCTCGTCCAGCGTCTTTCCGCGCGAACGTGCGGTCTCCTCGGCGCTGCGCAGCTGCTGGAGCGCCGCGACGGTGGCGTGGATGACGTTGTGAGGGTTCGACGTGCCGATGCACTTGGTGAGGATGTCCTGGATTCCGGCCACCTCCACCACCGCGCGCACGGCGCCACCGGCGATCACGCCCGTGCCCTCCGAAGCCGGCTTGAGCAGCACCTGCCCGGCGCCGAACTCGCCGAGCGCCTCGTGGGGAATCGTCCCCTTGTCGAGCGGGATCTTGAACAGGTTCTTCTTCGCCTGCTCAGTCCCCTTGCGGATCGCCTCCGGCACCTCGTTCGCCTTGCCGAGGCCAGCGCCGACGTAGCCGTGCTGGTCGCCGACGACGACCAACGCGCTGAAGGAGAACCGCCGGCCGCCCTTGACGACCTTGGCGACCCGGTTGATGTAGACGACCCTATCGACGAGCTCACCGACTTCGTTGATGTTGATGGCCAAAGATGACTCCTTAAAACTTGAGTCCCGCTTCGCGGGCGCCGTCGGCGAGGGCCGAAACGCGGCCGTGATAGATGAAGCCGTTGCGATCGAACACGACCTGCGAAATCCCCTTCTCGAGGCACTGCTTCGCGATCGCGGCGCCGACCTTCTTCGCCCTGTCCTTCTTCTTGAGTCCCGACAGCTCGCCCTTGACCCCCTCGTCGAGCGTCGAGGTGGCAACCAGGGTCTTGCGCGCCTGGTCGTCCACGACCTGGACGTAGATGTGCTTGAGCGAACGGAACACGCTCATGCGCGGGCGCTCGGGCGTCCCGTTGACACGCTTGCGGATCGACAGCTTCCGCTTCGCCCGCGACTCTACTTTGTTCTTCGCCATGGCTAGCCAGCTCCCGTCTTGCCGACCTTGCGCCGGATCGTCTCCTCGACGTACTTCACGCCCTTGCCCTTGTAGGGCTCCGGCGGGCGGAAGCCGCGGATCTTCGCAGCCGTCTCGCCCAGCACCTCGCGATCGAAGCTGGTCAGGATGATCACGTTCTTGTCGACCTTGGCCTGCACCTGATTGGGCAGATCGTAATTGACGGGGTGCGAGTAGCCGAGCGCAAGTGTCATCTTCTGCCCGGCGACCTCGGCCTTGTAGCCGACCCCGTTGATTTCGAGCTTGCGCTCGAATCCGGTGGTCACGCCCGTCACCATGTTGGCGAGGAGCGCCCGCACCAGGCCGTGCTTCGCGCGGTTCTCCCGCGAGTCGTCGTCGCGGGCGACCTGAAGGCTGCCTCCCTCGAGCTTCACCTTCACGCCCGACGGGAGCGCGCGCTTCAACTCGCCCCTGGGCCCTTTCACCGCGATGGCGTCGCCGCCGACGGAGATGTTGACGCCCTTGGGCACGGCGATTGGCTTCTTGCCGACGCGCGACATGGGCTACCAGACCTCGCAGATGACTTCGCCGCCCAGGCCTGCCTTGCGCGCGGCGCGGTCGGTCATGATGCCGTGCGACGTCGTCAGGACGGAGATCCCGAGGCCCGAGCGAACGCGGCCCAGCCCGTCCTTGTTGACGTACTTCCGCTGCCCCGGACGCGACACCCGACGGATGCCGCCGATGGCGTTGCGCTGGTCGGTGCCGTAGCGCAGCGTAACGGTGAGAGTGCCCTGCTTGCCGTCGCTCTTCTCCTCGACGGCGCCCAGGAAGCCCTCGTCGCGAAGCAGCTCGGCCAGCCGCACCTTGAGCTTCGACGAAGGAAGCTCGATCTTCGCCTTGCGCGCCGTGATGGCGTTGCGCAGGCGGGCCAGGAAATCTGCAATCGGGTCGGTCATTGGCGATTCCTTACCAGCTCGACTTGATCACGCCGGGGATGTCGCCCCGCAGCGCGAGGTTCCGGAAGCAGATGCGGCAAAGCATGAACTTCCGCATGTACCCGCGGGAGCGTCCGCACACCGGGCAGCGATTGCGGTGACGCACCGACCTCGCATGCCCACTGACGGGGTGCGTGAACTTCTCCTTGCGCGAGACCATTTGACACAGACGGGCCATTTCTAGCTCCTGAACGGCATGCCGAGGTGCTTGAGCAGCGAGCGCCCTTCCTCGTCGGTGCGGGCCGTCGTGACGACGGTGACGTTGAGCCCCATGATCTTGTCGATCTTGTCGTAGTTGATCTCGGGGAAGATGATCTGCTCCTTGATGCCGAGGGAGAAGTTCCCGCGCCCGTCGAACGCACGCGGCGAAATCCCCTTGAAGTCGCGCACCCGGGGCAGCGCCAGGCTCACCATGCGGTCGAAGAACTCGTACATCTTCTCGCGCCGCAGCGTCACCATGCAGCCGATCTTCTGGCCCTCACGCAGCTTGAAGGTCGCGATCGACTTCTTGGCCTTGGTCACCACCGGCTTCTGGCCGGCGATCGCGCGCAGCTCCTCGACCGCCGAGTCCATCAGCTTGGGATTCGAGATCGCTTCGCCGATCCCCATGTTGAGGGTGATCTTGACCAGCCGGGGCACCTGCATCCGGTTCTTGTAACCGAACTCCTTGGTGAGCGCCGGGACGACGTCCTTTTCATACTGGACCTTCAGCCGCGGCGGACCCAGGCGGGCGACCTCGCCCTCCTCGGCACTCTTGGTGAGCGCGGAGTCTTCCTTGGCCTTCCTCGCCCTGGCCTTCTCCTGGGCCGCGCGCGCCGCCTTCTTGTCTTCCTTCTTCTCGCCGCCGCCCGCACCACCGCCCTCCGCCGCCTCGGCCTTGGGCTTCTTTTCTTTCTTTTCTTTCTCTTCGGCCATTGCGATCTCCGTCCGTTTCCGCTCCGTCGAGAGCGGGTCTCGGACCGGTCAGGGAGTTACTTTTGCGCCTCGATGGTGGTTCCAGACTTGCCCACCCGCAGACGGTGGCCCTCCTCGCTCTTCACCTTCACGCGAGTCGGCTTGTCGTTCCCCGGATCGACCGGCATCACGTTCGAGATGTGGATCGAACCTTCCTTCTCGATGATGCCGCCCTGCTGGTTGCGCTGGTCGGGCTTGGTGTGACGCTTCACCATCATCACGCGCTCGACGACCACGCGGTCCTTCTTGTTGAGCACGCGCAGTACGCGCCCGCGCTTGCCCTTCTCCTTGCCGGCGATCACGACGACCAAATCGCCCTTGCGAATGCGCTCCATTACAGGACCTCCGGAGCGAGCGAAATGATCTTCATGAACTTCTTCGCGCGCAGCTCGCGAGCGACCGGCCCGAAGATGCGGGTGCCGACCGGCTCGTTGTCCTTGTTGATCAACACCGCCGAGTTGGTGTCGAAGCGGATGTAGCTGCCGTCGGGGCGCGGGATCTCCTTCTTCGTGCGGACGATCACCGCCTTGGCGACTTCACCCTTCTTCACCTTGGCGTTCGGAATTGCCTCCTTCACCGACACCACGATGATGTCGCCGATCGAGGCGTACTTGCGCTTCGAGCCGCCGAGCACCTTGATGCAAAAAACCTTCTTTGCACCCGAGTTGTCGGCGACGTCGAGCACCGTGGTCATCTGGACCATGACGGGTTCTCCTTACGCCACTTTCGCCGCGGTGATGAGCTTCTGGACGCGCCACCGCTTGTCCTTCGACAGCGGGCGCGACTCGACGATCATCACGGTGTCGCCGACGTGGAACTCGTTGTTCTCACTGTGGGCCTTGTACTTCACGCGCCGCGTGACGTACTTGCCGAACTTGGGCGCCTTCACCCGGCGCGTCACCGTCACCACAACGGTCTTCTGCATCTTGTCCGAGGTGACGATCCCGATGAGCTCGCGGCGGCTGCCGCGCTCGTCGGTGGTCTCGGTCTGCGTTTGGTCCGCCACGCTGATTACTCCTTCGCTTCCGACTTCTCGGTCTGGGCCGCCTGCGTCTCCTTGCCCGCGGCCCGCGCGGAGAGGATCGTCTGGACGCGCGCGATTTCGCGACGCGCCTGGCGGATCTTCATCGTGTTGTCGAGCTGGTTCGTGAACCGCTTCATGCGGGCGCCGAACAGCTCTTCCTCGAGGCGCGAGATCCGACCCTTGAGCTCGTCATCCGAGCTCTCACGGATTTCACGCAAAGACGCCGAGATCTTCATGGCGGCTCCTTACATCGTCATCTGATCGCGAGCGACGAAGCGCGTCCCGATCGGCAGCTTGTGGTGGGCGAGCAGGAACGCCTCGCGGGCCAACTTCTCGTCGACGCCCTCGACCTCGTACATGATCCGGCCGGGCCGGACCACCGCCACCCACTCCTCGGGCGCGCCCTTGCCCTTGCCCATTCGGGTTTCGGCGGGCTTCTTGGTGATCGGCTTGTCGGGGAAGAAGCGGATGTAGACCTTTCCACCGCGCTTGATGTGGCGGGTGATGGCGATACGGGCCGCCTCGATCTGGCGTCCGGTGATCCACCCGCACTCGGTAGCCTGGAGGCCGAAATCGCCAAAGGCGATGGTGTCGCCGCCCTTGGCGCGGCCGCGCATGCGGCCCTTCTGCGCCTTGCGGAACTTGCTTCTCGTCGGGGCTAGCATCGATTTGCTCTCTCTTCTTCAGTTCACGGCCGTCTGGGGGGACGGACTCCGGCGCAGACGCCGAACGCCGTCCCTCGTCTTATCGTGCCGCCCTCAGATCCTCGCCGGAGCAGGAAGCCCGGCGCGGGTGGGCAGCACCTCGCCCTTGAAGATCCAGCACTGCACCCCGATCTTGCCGTAGGTGGTGAGCGCCTCGGCGAAGCCGTACTCGATGTCCGCGCGCAGCGTGTGCAGCGGCACGCGCCCCTCGCGGTACCACTCGTAGCGCGCCATCTCCGCGCCGCCCAGCCGCCCGGAGGCCGAGACACGAATACCCTTGGCGCCGAACTTCATCGCCGTCTGCACCGCCTTCTTCATGGCGCGGCGGAAGGCGACCCGGCGCTCGAGCTGGGTGGCGATGTTCTCGGCCACCAGCTGGGCGTTCGTCTCGGCCTTACGGACTTCCAGGATGTTCAGGAACACCTCGTTCGAGGTGAGCTTCTGGATGTCCTTCTTGAGCTGCTCGAC
>JAJXSP010000107.1 GCA_021784515.1 Myxococcales bacterium
AGACGGCCCCGTCGCGCCGGCGTTAGACTCCGCCCATGACGCGATCCTTTCCCGCCTATCTCGCCGGCGCGTGGCGCACCACCGACGAGCAGCGACCGCTACTTGCGCCGTTCGACGGCGCGCACATCGCCGACGTGTCGATGTGCGGCCCCCGCGAGCTGGAGGAGGCGATCGCCGCCGCCGAGCGCTCCTTCGCCGCCACGCGCGCGCTGCCCGCGTACCGTCGCGCCGAGATCTGCCGCCAGATCGCCGCCGGCCTCGGCGCGCGCAGGGAGGAGATCGCGCAGGGCATGGTGGACGAGAGCGGCAAGCCCATCGGCGACGCGCGCGCCGAGGTCGACCGCGCGGTCCACTGCTTCGAGCTTGCCGCCGAGGAGTCGGGCCGCACGGCGTCCGGCGGCGAGGTGATCCCGATGGACGTGCGCCCCGGCGGCGTCGGGCGCCTCGGCGTGGTGCGGCGCTTCCCGGTAGGACCGATCGCCGCGATCGCGCCGTTCAACTTCCCGCTCAACCTCGCCGTCCACAAGGTCGCCCCGGCGATCGCCTCGGGCAACCCGATCGTGCTCAAGCCGGCGACGCAGACGCCGACCTCGACGCTGCGCCTGGCCGAGATCATCGACGGCACGGCGTGGCCGAAGGGCGCTCTCTCGGTGCTGCCCTGCACGCGCGAGGCGGCCGACGCGCTCACCACCGACGAGCGCTTCAAGCTCCTCACCTTCACCGGCTCGGCGGAGGTGGGCTGGAAGATGAAGGCGCGCGCGGGGAAGAAGCGCGTGGTGCTGGAGCTCGGCGGCAACGCGGCGGTGATCGTCGACGAGAGCGCCGACCTCGCCGCGGCGATCGCGCCGCTCGTCTACGGCGCCTTCTCCTACTCGGGCCAGAAGTGCATCTCGGTGCAGCGCATCTACGTCCACACGCGCGTGCACGACGACTTCACGACGCGCTTCGTCGAGGCGACCCGCGAGGTGAAGGTGGGCGACCCGCGCGAGGAGGGCGTGCTGGTCGGGCCGATGATCGACGAGGCGAACGCGAAGCGCATCGAGCGCTGGATCGGCGAGGCGGAGGAGCGCGGGGCGCGCGTGCTCGTCGGCGGGCCGCGGCGGGGCACGGTCGTGCCGCCGACGGTGCTGGCGGGCGTGCCGCGGGACGCGAAGCTCTCCTGCGAGGAGGCGTTCGGCCCGGTGTGCTTCATCGAGCGCGTCGCCAGCTTCGACGAGGCGATCGCGGCGGTGAACGACTCGGTGTTCGGGCTCCAGGCGGGCGTCTTCACGCAGCACCTCGGCCACTCGCTCGCGGCGTTCGAGAAGCTCGAGGTGGGCGCGGTGATCCTCAACGACGCGCCGAGCTTCCGCATCGATCACATGCCCTACGGTGGGATCAAGGAGTCGGGCTTCGGGCGCGAGGGGATCCGCTCGGCGATCCTCGACATGACCGAGGAGCGGCTGCTGGTGGCGCGCTAGAGCGCTGGAGCGGCGGGTCCTACGGGATGCAGATGTTGACGCCCTGGAGGTTGCCGCAGGTCTCGTCCCACGGGCAGCCGGTGTTGTAGGGGCAGCCGGCGTAGCAGAGGCCGGTGCCCGACCCGTCCGTCGACACGCACACGGCCGGGATCCCGGTGCCGTCGTCGGGGCACGCCGGGTTGGTCACGTCGCAGATCGCGGTGCAGAACGTCCCGGAATACCCATCGGTGGAGGCGTTGGCCTGGAGGCAGGTCGTGCCGAGGACGCAGCTCCCGCTGCAGGTCTGATACACGCCGTCCGGCTGCGGGTTCACGATGCAACTGGTCATCGCCGCGCCTATCAGAAGCACGGCAACTCGAGCCCAATCGAGTACAGTTTTCATTCGGTCGCTCCTCTCTCGGGCCGTACGGTTGCCCAGCGCGATCGCGCTGTCAAGCGGCGCGCGCGTCGGCGCGAGGGGAGCGCTTCAGGAGCGGGGACGGTCGCCGCAGTAGAGGATGGTGAGGGAGGTCTTGCGGGCGTCGGAGAGCCGCCGGCACAGCGCGCCCAGCTCCTCGTCGGCGTCCACGACGACGGCGCCGGAGCGGAGCGCGAGCAGGCCGCGGCCGCCGCGAGGGTCCACCGCGACCCAGCGATCGCGGAGCGAGTCGACCTTGTGAATCTCGGGGAACATGGGGATCGCGTTTCTCCGTAGCGAAATCCGGGGCCCTTCTATCCCCCGACGCCGGGGCTGTCAAGCTGTCCGCTCCTCTCGGCTTCGCGCGGGCATCCGGAGAATCGAACGCCGTGCTCACGGGCGCTTTGCGCGTCGGCTCCGGCGGACGCGGCCTTAGGCGCCCGGCCGAAATAATCTCGCCAACTGGGCCGCCGATCCATCCCGACCGGCTTCGTTGCTCCTCAGTCACTTGCAGAGAGCAAGCTCCCTCGTCGCGCCTCGCCATCCGGGCGCCTCGGCAGCCATCTTTGCGCAACGTATTTCGCCGCGGCTCCTTACCCGCCGGCGCAAACGCCGTCGGACTGGCCGCTCGGCTTCCGGCTGGCATCGCCGCACAGACGCGGCGAGGTCTTCACTGCGTGAGACATTTCCTCCGGGCGTGGTTCGCTTCGCTCACCGCGCTTCGCGCGCCCTCCGGTCACGCATCCAGACGCCTGCGCCGACGTGCAAAGCGCCCTTCCAAGCGCTGCCGGGGACGACCGGAGGACGGACGGGAACGCGAGCCAATGCCGATCTCATAGACGGCAAGGGATCGATTCGACTCCGGATTTTCGTTCGAGCGGCAGATTTGTTGCCAGCGACGGGCGGAGGATCAAGATGGCGTGATCGCACAAGGAGCGATCATGCAGCTGGAGAACGCGCTCGCCGATGCCAACCGCGCCGCGCGGAGATCACGATGGCGAGGCTCGGCTCGACCGCCTCGTCGCTATATCGATTGAATGGAGATAGGCTGATTGCCGACGGCGATGTTGGGGAGCTGCGTGTTCTTCAGCGGCGCCATCCACACTCCCCCCGCCTGCTGGTTCGAGCACTGGTTCGCCTGCACCATCACCGATTGATAGAACACGTTGTTCACCGCCGGGCCATTGACCTGGTAGATCGTGCCGAGCGGGGTGTTGAAGGCGAGGTTGGCGAAGCTGCCGGGATCGAACGCGTAGACGTTGCCCGTGCAGTTCGGCGCGTCGAAGGCGAGATAGGGCGCGTACTGGACTGCGTAGGGCGCCTTCAGCGACGGGTGCTCGGCCACCCACCACGAGGTCCGGCCCATGTTGCCGGCCGAGATCGGATTGCTCCCGAGGAAGACGCCGAGGTCGACGTTGCCATTGACGACCACGAGGTGCGGCTGCGGCGCGGCGGGCGGCGCGTTCTGGAGCGCCTCGATCGCATTGGCCATCGCCGTGAAATCGGCGTTCATCTTCGCCGCCGAGAGCTTCTCCCCCGGGTTGAAGGGCGTCCACGCCACGTTGCCCCAGGCGATCGCGCCACCGACGAACGCGAGCGCCAGCGCCGCCCGCCCCCACGAGCGTGCCCCAAGGCGCGGGAGACGAAGCTGAATCACCAGATCGCGGTCACCCATTCGTGCCTCCTTCAGGGCGCGACGACGCAGTCGTCGAACAGGCTGTTGGGATCGTCGAACGTGCAGGAAATCGGGTTCGCCATCGCCATGTCGCCCGGCGGCGCGGCCATCGCCATGTCGCCCGGCGGCGGCGAAGAATCCGCGGGAGGCGACGCCATGTCGTCCCCGGCGGGGGCGGCCATGTCCGGGCCCATCGACATCGCGAGATCGGAGACCGCGGAGTCGATCCCCGCCGGGGCGGCGCAGACATCGTTGTCGCAACGGGCGCTCTGGCAGTCGCCCGCGGCGATGCACGCCTTTCCTGCGGCGCATGCCGGGCAGACGGGACCACCGCAATCGACGTCGGTCTCCTGCCCGTTCTTGATTTCGTCCTTGCAGGAGCCGCCGCTCGCCGCGTCGCCGGCGATGGCGCTCTGGTCGACGGGGGCGGCCATGTCCGGCGGCGGCGCGGAACCAGCGCAGCCGACGGCCAGCAATGCGATCAGCGAGGCGACGAACCGCATCCCGACCTCCTCGGCGGGGGACTGTACCGCCGGCCGCCGGCCACTTCAAGCGGTTTCATTCGCGATCTGTCAACGCTTGGGAAAATGCCGTCGCCATTCGAATCGCCGATGGCGGAAGTCATGCCCGCAGGGTCGGCGTGGGGGCGCGCGAAGCCGCTACTACCACCGGAGGGTGGAGGGGGGAGGGGGCGAAGCCGAATCGGGACGGGGACGGGGACGGGGACGGGAACCGGCTACTTGCCGTCCTTCATCAGGTCGTCCATCGGCGGCAGATCCTCCATGTTCGGCATCACCGCGATCTCGATGCGGCGGTTCGCCTTGCGGCCCTCCTCGGTGTCGTTCGTGGCGACCGGGAGCTGGTCGGCGAAGCCGGCGGCCGAGAGGCGGGCGGCGGGCATTCCGCCCTGGTCGATCATGAAGTGCACCACCTCGACCGCGCGCGCCGTCGACAGCTCCCAGTTGGTCTTGTACTTCGATCCCTTCGCGAGCGCCTGGTTGTCGGTGTGGCCGGCGACCTGGAACTTGCGGCCGTTGATCCCCGCGAGCACCGACGAGACCTCCTTCAGCGCATCCTTGCCGTCCTTCTTGAGGTCGGTCTTGCCCGGGTCGAAGAGGATGTTGTCGGCGAGCTTGACCAGCATGAGGCCGTTGCGGATCTCGACCTTCAGCTTGCCCGAGTCGATCATCGACTTGAACTTCGCCACCAGCGTCCGGAACTGCTGCGCGCGCAGCTCGGCCTGCTCGTGCGCCTTCTGGAGCTCCGCCATGCGGCGCTTGGCGTCCTCGAGGCTCGTCGAGAGGTTGCCCTTCTCCGACTCGAGGGCGCCCTTGGCGTTCTCCAGGTCCTTCACGTTCTGGCCGAGCGCCTCGAGGCGCGTCTTCAGCGTGCCGTTGGTGCGCCCGAGATCGCCCTTGTCCGACTCGCACTGCTTCTTCGCCTTGTCCTCGGCGTCCAGAGCGGTCTTGGTCTTGTTCAGCTCGTCCAGCGTGGCGTTGTACTTGTCCTTCGGAATGCCGCAGCCGGCGACGGCGACGGCGGCGACTGCGGTCAACAGCGCTCTCTTCATGGTGCCTCCTGATGAATGGTTGGAATCGGTGATCGATCAGACGGTCGGCGAGCCGGAGGAGCGTCCCCCTCGATGGTAGATGGCCTCGATCGCTTCGTCGATTTGTTGGGAGGTCGGGGGCTCGCCGGCGCCGACCTCGAAGTCCCACGCCACGTTCGCGGCGAGGCGGGATCGGGCCTCCGCCTTCGGGTAGCCGAGTCGGTAGAGCAGGGCGGCGCGATCTTCGATCTCGCGGCGGTACATCGCGTCGCGGCCGGCAGGGGCGACGCGCTTCGGGTGCAGCCAGTCGAACGGCATGGTCCTCCTCGGGCCCGTCAGGGCGAGGCGAACATACGAGGGACCGCCCGCCCGATCAAGGGAGGGTCGAATTGGCGGGGAGGGACTCAAAAGACGAGGGAGGCGATCGAGACGACGGAGCCGCTGTCGGCGGGGCACTGGCCGTAGGCGGCGAGCTGGCCGCGTCCCGGTCTGGCCGCGTGGAGGAGGGCGTAGATGGGCGACACCCCGCACACGCGGCGCGCGTCGCGCTCGCGGCGGATCTCCTCGAACCAGCCGCCGGCGTCGCCCGCGATGACCTTGCCGAGCGTCACCTGGTCGCGCCGCTCGAGGGAGTCGCGGTCCGCGGCGTCGAGCGGCTTGTCGTCGCCGAAGCGCGGCCCGACGTGCGCGAGGTCGGCGCCGGCGATCCACAGCACGCGGCGCCCCTTGACCGCCTCGGCGAGCGCGCCGAGGAAGCCGCCCACGTCGCTCGCCTCCGACGGGTCGCCGCCCCGCTCGATGAAGTCGTGGAGCGAGCCGCACAGCACGGGGAGGATCGGGATGCGGTCCATGCGCTCGCCGTAGACGTAGCGCAGCCACACCGCCTGGAACTCGATCGAGTGCTCGTCCCGGTGGTGGTACTCGCTCGCGAAGAGCAGCTCGCCGCCGCGCTCCTTCAGCGTGCGGACCAGCTCTCCGTCGGTGGTGACCCGTCCGAGTGGGGTGTCGAAGTGCTTGCGCGTGAGCGTGAAGGGCTGCTCCGCGCCGTTGTGATCGGTGCCGAAGATCACCACCAGCTCGGGCTCCTCGGTGGCCGCGATCAGCGCGCGGTAGGCCCACGCGTAGGCCGGACCCCCGCGCGGGAAGTCGATGTGCGGGGCGATGATCGCGCGCGGCAGGGCGCCCGATCCGGCGGCCGGCCGCCCCGGGCCGTGCGGCTTCTCGAAGCAGCGATCGAGCAGCGCGCGGAGGTCCCTCCCGTCGGCGGGGTAGCTCCGTCCGGCGTGCGACGGCGGGCGCGCCTCGAGGCGGGCGTACTCGCCGTACACGCGCGCCGAGTGCTCGCGGAACTTTGGCGTGTCGAGGAGCAGCGCGTCGTCGAGCTGCGCGAGGAGCGCGTCGAGGGTGGCGCGGGCGAGCGGCTGTTTGTAGCGGCGCTGGAACTGCGCGCAGATCTCGTCGCGCGTCGACTCGCCGTCGCACAGCTGGACGACCGCGGCGCCGATCGGCGACAGGTGCCGGGTGTGCGGCGAGAGGCCGGACGGGTCGCGCAGGGCCAGCAGCTGCTGGCCTCCTTCGACGACGGGGTAGGCCTCGATCGGACGGAGACGGGGACGGTCTTCGGGCTCGGGCATCGGCCGAGTATAGCTGCTAGTACCTCGCGGCAGGAATGTCGACAGGACCGAGAGCGTCGATGCGCCCGCAGGGCGAGGCGCGACGAAGGAAACTACTTGTTGGTAACTGACTGAGGAGCAACGAAGCCATGCGGGATGCAGCGACGATCGAATCCATCGAGATTTCCGCCGCGAGGTACTAGTGTGTGGGCGATGAAGGCCGCCGGCATGCTCTGCGTCGCCCTCTTCGCGACGGGCGCGCGCGCCTCCGAGGGCGTGCTGGTGTACCGGGCCAACGGCGCGCGGGCCCCGATCGGGCGCGTCGCCGAGGCGCTCAAGCGCGCGCTTCGCGACGGCGGGCGCGTGGTGGTGGACGGCGCGCTCGACCGCGCGGCGAAGCTGGAGGCGGCGCGGGCGCGAGTGGCGCTCCTGCCGCCGGCGCACGCCGCGGCGGGCGAGCCGCACAAGCTGGTGGTGATCACCGAGCCTCCGGGCGCCGAGGTGGTGCTCGATGGGCGCGCGGCGGGCGAGGCCCCCGTCACGCTGACCGTGCCGGCGGGCGACCACGTCGTCGAGGCGCACGCCAAGGGGCGCTTCTCCGATGGGGCTGAACTGCACACCACCGGCGACCTCGAGGCGCGCCTCGAGCTGCCCGCCGACCCGACCGCGGCGCTGCTCGACGGACTTCGCACCCGGCCCGACCGCGCCGGGCTGAACGCGCTGGCGGCGACGGCGAAGCTCGACGGCGTGGTCGTGGCGGCGGCGGCGCGCGACGGTGCGGCGCTGGTGATCGCGGCGCAGCGCTTCGACGGCGCGCACGGGGCGGCGACGCGGGTGGCGGTGGTGCGCACGACCGGACCGCTCGACGCGGCCGCCGTCGCGCTGTGGAAGAAGCTCGACGGTGCGGAGGCGGCGAACGACGTGACGGTGCTCGATCACCCCGCGCTCGCCGTCGCGCCCGCGCTCGCCATCGAGCCCGCGCCGAGCGTGCTCGACACGCTGCGCCCCGCGAAGTCGAAGTGGTACCTCTCGCCCTACCTGTGGGGCGCCGCGGCGCTCGTTGGGTTGGGCGCCACCGTGTTGATCGGCGAGCTGGACACGCCGCCGCCGCTCCAGGGCGCGGTGACGATCGACTCGTCGGCCTTCGCCGGCCGCGGTTCCATGGCAAGGTAGCCGTTATGGCCCACACCTTCGCCTCCGTCGACGACGTCGCCTCCCGCTTCCGCGAGCACGGCTACGTCGCCGACCGCCGGATCGCCACGGCGGTGTTCCTCGCCGAACGCCTCGAGAAGCCAATCCTCGTCGAGGGACCAGCCGGCGTCGGCAAGACCGAGCTGGCCAAGACGCTCGCGGAGGCGACGGGGAGCGAGCTGATCCGGCTGCAATGCTACGAGGGGCTCGACGAGGCGAAGGCGCTCTACGAGTGGGAGTACGGAAAGCAGCTCCTCTACACGCAGATCCTCCGCGACAAGATCGGCGAGGTCGTCGCCGGCGCGGCCTCGCTCGCCGAGGCGGTCTCCCGGCTCGAGGCGCAGGAGGACGCATTCTTCTCCGAGCGCTTCCTGCTGGCGCGGCCGCTCCTGCGCGCGATCCGATCGGAGAAGCGCGTGGTGCTGCTGATCGACGAGGTGGACCGCGCCGACGAGGAGTTCGAGGCGTTCCTGCTCGAGGTGCTGTCCGACTTCCAGGTGTCGGTGCCGGAGCTGGGGACGATCCGCGCGCGCGAGCGGCCGCTCGTGGTGCTCACCTCGAACAACGCGCGCGAGATGAGCGACGCGCTCAAGCGCCGCTGCCTGCACCTCCACATCGGCTTCCCCGAGGCGGCGCGGGAGCTGGAAATCGTCCGGCTGAAGATGCCGGGGGTGGCGGAGCGCCTGGCCGCCTCGGTCGTGCGCGTGGTGCAGGCGGTGCGGCAGCTCGATCTCAAGAAGCGGCCGTCGGTGTCGGAGACGCTCGACTGGGCGCGCGCGCTGGTGGTGCTCAACGCCCAGGACCTCGACGAGGCGCTGGCGCGCGACACGCTCAACTTGATCCTCAAGTACGAGGGCGACGTGGAGCGCGTCGAGGAGCGGCTGGGCGAGATCCTCGCCGCTGCGCCGCGCGGGTCGGCCTGATCACGGGGCGGCGCGACCGAGTCCGAACAGCGGCCCGACCGCGAGCTTCGCCAGCGCCGACGACAGGCCACCGTCGTTCAGTGGCTCGCGCGACGGCGCCATGTACTTGTAGCGCTTCTTCCACCATCGCTGCGGGCCGCGATCGACGCAGCCGTAGGGGCGGTCGTCGGACGAGCAGTAGATGCGCAGGTGGAGATGGTCGTCGTGCGGCAGCGAGTCGCCGGGCTGGTGGAGCAGGCTCGCGGCCTCGTCGATCACCTCGGGGTCCTCGCCGATCGAGCGCGCGTAGTCGAGCATCGCCTGCTTGAGCCGCTCGTGGCAGAACAGGAACTGCACGTCGATGTCGGGGTCCTCGACGAGCGCGCGCACGAGCGCCCAGTTGCGCTTCACGTCGAAGCGGCGCGGCGAGAAGGGGCCGAAGACCACGCCCGGCGTCGGCGCGGGCGAGCGGGCGCGCAGGTCGGCGCCGTAGCGCGGCATCGAGTTCACCGGCGAGACGGGCCGGTTCTTCGCGTCGACGGCGAAGAAGATCAGGTCGGCGTCGCGGCCGTTCTCGTGGGAGCGGTGCAGCTCCGAGTCGCCGCCGCCCCGCTTCGACAGGTCGCCGACGCCGAGCGTGCTCCCGGGGTACTCGCGCCGCACGCGCCGCGCCGCGCGCGCGATGGCGAAGGCCAGCTCGTCGGTGCCGTAGCGCGATCCGCGCTTGCGCCACAGCTCGGGGACGACGTAGCCCTCGCCCTTCCAGGGGAGGGCGTGGCCGCGGCGGAGCAGCCCGTGGTTGAACGTCCCGACCGAGACGCTGCTGCCGTCGGTGAGCAGCCCACGCCCGGCGCAGCCGGTAACGAGGAGCGCAAGGGCGAGGAGCGAGCGGCCGAACACGAGATGCGATTATGGGCGACGGCGAGCCGCGCGCCAAGAAACCACCCGGCCGGGCGCCCTACGACCCCATGGGCGCCGTGTAGATGTACGGCGTGTCGTCGTCCTTGTCCTTGCCCGGGTCCTTCGGCGCCTCGGCCTTCTCCTCTTTCAGCACCTTCAGCTGCACGATGATGTAGCCGTGCTTGAGCAGGTATTCGACCTTGTCGGACGCCGACTCCAGGTGAGCGACGTCCTTGCCGAGGTTCTCCTGCGTCGGCAGCGGAATCGCCCGCACGCCCGAGACGACCGCCTTGTCGCCGCGCTCGCCGCCGATCCACTCCGCCGCGACCGTGCCGAGGTCGGAGAGCGTCACCTGCGCCGGCCATCCGCCGAAGTCGACCGCCGGCTCCTTGAGGTTGCCGCCGGCCGCCACGCTCTCGCCCTTGTGACCGAGCACCTTCGCCTGCGCCCGCGCCGACCACACGGCCAGGTTGTCCTGCTTCTTCGAGTCGGGGTTGTGAATCCCCAATTGGCTCCACACGCCCGCCTTCTCGAGATAGTCGCGCAGCACGCTCTGCTCGAGCTTCTCCTTGTCGGAGTCGTCGAGCTGCGCCACCCAGCGAATCCACACCTCGCGCTCGATCTCCTTCTCGCCCGCCGGCATCACCGTCGCCGCGCGCGTCACCATGCCCTGAATGCTCTCCACCAGGGCGGGGACCTGCGCCGCTGCCTTCTGGAGCGTGGCCGCCGCCGTCTGCGTCTTCGACGCCGCCTTCTTCATGCGGTCCACCGGCCAGTCGGAGATGGTCTGCTCGTGCGCGAGGGCGTCCTTGGTCGCCTGGAACAGATCGCCGATCGGCTCGCCGAAGGAGGCCAGATCCTTGTAGAGCGGCACAATCTGATTCGTGGAAATGGCCTGCAGGGCGGCGAGCTGCTTGTAGAACGCCACCTGCGCCCACGCGGGCGTCGCGCCGTCGACGCCGCTTTGGCCCGCGCTCTCGCCTTTGGCCTTCTCGGCCACCTCGCTGACCTTCTCCTTCGCCTCCGTCCCCATCTCCTCGAGATCCTTTCGCGCATCCCAGGCGAGCTCGAAGTAGCCCTTCGATTGCGTGAGCGCCTCTTTCGGCAACGGCAGCTCTGCGACCTCGGCGGCGAGGCTCGTCTCGGCCCCCGCCTCGCCAAGCGCCGCGAAGCCGCCGCCGAACCCGGCGGTGATGCCGGCGATCACGGCCGTGCGGATCTCCTTCTTGAGGGCCTCGATCTTGGCCGACTCCTTGATCTCGTCCTGCACCTGCTCGTAGGCGGCGGCGGTCCAATCGGTGGTGGAGTCGAAGTCGGATTGCAGCTTGTCGAGGAGACCGGGCGCCTTTTCATTGTAAATGCCAATCGAGGCGAGCGCCTTGTTGAAATTGCCGTGCGCGTTGTGGGCGTAGAGATTGGCCGTCTTGACGTCCTCCAGCTCCGCCTTGTTGAGGGCGCGCGGCTTCTCCGTGGTCTTCGGCTTTGTATCCGCGGCCTCGTCCTTTCCGTCCTTGGCGTCGCCCTTGGCCTCTGCCTTCTCCTCCTTCAGTGCGGCCAACTGGACGATGAGGTAGCCGTGCTTCATCAGGTATTCGACCTTGTCGGACGACGCGCTCATCGTCGCGACGTCATTGCCGAGGTTCTCTTTCGTCGGCAGCGGGACCGCCCGCACGCCGGTGACGACGCCCTTGTCGCCGCGCGAACCGGTCCACTCGGCGGGCAGCGTCCCGAGTCCGGAGAGCGTCACCTGCGCCGAGCTGCCGAAATCGACCCCCGGCTCTTTGAGGTTCTCGCCCGCGCTCACGCCTTCCCCCTTGTGCCCGAGGATCTTTGAGCGTGAGCGCGTTCTGCGAGGGTGGGGTGAGCGCGATATCTGAGGGGCGAGGGAGCGGGCGGTGGTGGCGGCGCGCGGGCGTGGGTGCTTGGGGCGGCGGGCGGAGCTGGGGGGCGTGGGCTCAGAAGATGTCTTCGTCGGTGGCGCCGGCAGGCAGCGGGGCGTCGCCGGGGTCGGACGGCATCGCCGCGTGGGGGTCGATGCAGGCGAGCAGGTCGGCCATGGCGTCGCCGTGGGTGCGCCAGAGTGCGACGATGGCGCGGTCGAGGAGATTGCAGAGAAGGAGCGCCTCCTCGCCGGTGAGCGGCGGCAGGTGAATCTGCGCGTGATGCGCGCCGCGGCGCTTCCACGCGACGGTGGTGCGCTGGATCATCGCTTCCTCGCGACGGCGGCGGCTTTGGGGCGCTGAGCCTGGGCAAAGGTTTCGAGGTAGAGCTTGTCGTCGAGGCGGGGCAGCTCGCGCTCGGTGGCGACGGCGAGCAGCTCGTCGGCGAGGTTCATGAGGACGCGGTAGTTGCCGGCGGCGTGCTCGGCGAGAGTGGCCTTGAGCTCGGTGGTCATCAGGGAGGGATTGCCGGCGGCGTCGAGGAGGTGGTCGAGGCAGGCGAGCAGCTCGTCGCGAGAGGCGTAGTCGAGGACGAGGCGGCGGCGGATGCGGCTGCCGATGGGGAGCAGTTCGGGGGCGCGGAGGCGTTCGGGCAGTCGCTGGTCGCCGGCAAAGACGACACAGAGGAGTTGGCGCGAATCGAGCTCCTTGGATGCCAGAATGCGCAGTTCGCAGAAGACGGTGGTGAGCGCCTCCTGGGCTTCGTCGACGATGAGGACCGGGCGAGTCAGCGACGAGGTGATGTGGTCGGCCCAGCGGGCGCGCAGCGCCTTGAAGCCGGCCCAGCGATTGTGGGTGGCGAGGGGCACGGCGAAGAGATCGCCGAGCTCGCGGTAGAAGTCGGAGGTGCGGCTCTGGGGGTGCTCGACGGTGCCGACGAGGACATCGGGTAGGCGGCGCAGGCGATCGGCGAGCAGGCGCAGGGCGACGCTCTTTCCAGTGCCGGGGTCGCCGGTGATCATAACGAAGCCACCGTCGGCGATACCGACCTCGACGCGGCGAAGGAAGGCGTCGACGGCGGGCGTCGTGTAGAGCGCCTCGAGCGGGACGTCGGGGCGGAAGGGGTGGAATTTGAGGCCATAGAGGGTTTGCAGTTTGGGGTTCATTCGGCGTTCTCCTCGGGTTCGATTTCGGGGTGGGCGACGGGCGCGGCGGAGCGCGATTCGTCTTTGGGGACGTAGGCGGGCGGCAATCCGGTGGCGGCGTAGTCGGCCATGAGCGCGCGCAGGTGGGGCGCGATCCCCGACGGTGGCGGCGCCGGCCCGAGGTCGGGCGGGACGCCGGGGGTGAGCGCGCGGCGGCGGCCGTCGGCGTTCTTCTGTTTATCGAGCGGCAGCGCCGAGCATAGGTGGACGTCGGAGCGGGGGTCGACGAGATCGACAGACGACAGGTCCCACCGCGCTACGCGGACGGTGAGCCGCACCAGCGAGCGATAACGGGAGGGGACCTCGAAGCGGACGCCGCCGACGGTGAAGGTGCCGTCGCTGTGGCGCTGAGCGCGGGTGGTCTGCATGCGAAAGGCGCGGCGCAGCTCGTCGGAGATGGGGCTCGGCCGCACCAGCGACGGCCCGCGCAACGCGCGCTCGATCGGCGGCTCGCCGATCTCGGAGTGGCGATTGCGGTGATACTCGTGCTCGACCCACGCCTGCGTCGCCTCGTTGAGGAGCGAAAGGGTCAATTGCGGCTCGCCTTCGAGCATGGCAATCAGGCGCCCCTCGACCTGGCCCCAGAAGCACTCCTGTTTGGCGTTCTGCTCTGGGGTATAGGCCAGCGTGGTCTCATGGACGATGCCGAGGCGAAACAGGCCCTCGACGGTCTCGGCGGCGAGCATCGCGGAGCCGTTGTCGGTCATGAGCGCGCGCGGCAATCCTCGCTTGGCGATGGCCTGACACAGACCATGAATGAGGGACTCTGCGGTCTCGTCGAGATACCATTGTAAATGGCAACAGAGCCGGGAGTGGTCGTCGAGGATGCCGAGCAGCATCGGCGTCTTCCATTCCCCCGCACCGGTCAGCACTTTTCGCGAGCCGACGTGGAAGTCCAAATGCCACAATTGATGAACGTGGCTGACCTCGAAGGACCGCTTCTCCCGCGGCACGAATTCGGGGGCTGCGTCGGCGACACGCGGGTGGCGCCTGCGCTGCCGCCGCAGGCCCTGGTCGCGCATGTAGCGCCGCACCGTCGTGTAGCTGGGCATCGCCCCGATCGCCGGCTCCTGCTGGGCGAGCACTTTGAGGTTGTCGTAGTGGAGCTGAATCGTCCAGCCCGGGTGCTGGCGATACAGGGTCAAGACCGCCAGCGCGAGGCCCGCAGAGATCCCCGGGTGGGTGCCGGCATGCTTTGGCACTTTGCGACACAGGGCGCTGATCGGGTCCGCCTCGGTCCGGGCTTCGTAATACCAGCGCTCGATCGTCGACGCGCCAAATCGGATCGTGAGCTTCGTCGTGGGGTGCCGATAGCTCTGGGCCGCCAGCGCGCGGAGACGCTCGCCGAGCTCTCCCGGCCCGGGCGGCGCCGCCAAAAGGGGTCCGATGATCGAGAAGCGCAGTCGTGCCCAGCGCACGCGCATGGCTGTGGCGTCGTCGTCGCTCATGGAGAGCCTCCGGATCGGTCGCGCGCTCACCGCGAGCGCCGCTCACCGCAGGAGCGACCCTACGAGATCGGGCGCCTCCGTCGGTAATGCCATCTTCTGCGGGCGCTCATTCGACCCTCACGAAGCGCGCCCCGTCCTCGACCGACGCCGTGGTGAGCGGGGCGAGGAAGCCGAGCGTGCGCACGAGCGCGGTGCTGGCGTCGGAGGCGAAGGCGGCGAATCGCTCAACGAGCGAGGACGGCAGCGCCTCGATCTCGAGCGGCGGCATGA
>JAJXSP010000108.1 GCA_021784515.1 Myxococcales bacterium
CGGCGGCGTGTCGGTGGCGGCGGGGAAGAAGTCGAGCGAAGACCTGGCCGCCGCCATCGCGCGGCTGTCGCAGGCGGAGAACCTGGTCGCGGCCGCGCAGCTCCAGTTGAAGGCGCTCGAGGCGGGCGCCCGCGATCTCAGCGACCGCATCTTGAGCGGCGTGGGGTCGCGCTACGGGAAGGATTCGGAGGAGTACCGGAAGGCGGGCGGCAAGCCGAAGAGCCAGCGCCGGCGCCGGGCGCGCGGCGAGGGCGCGACGGCGGCGCAGGCGCAAAAGCAGGTGCTCGGCCCCTCATTCGTGGCGCCCGCGGCTGAAAACGGCGTCGGGGCCAACGGCCACGCCTGAACCACCCACGAACCACGCGCCGCCGTCACCGAGAGCCGGAGCGATCCGGCTCTCGCCATGTTCTGGCCTCCTAATCCGCTCCTCATCTCGATTTCGGCCCCCTCAGCGCGGCAGGTCGATCACTCCCCGCTTCCGCAAATCGAGGAGGATCGCCACCAGGTATCCGAGCAGCGCCAGCGTCCCGAGGAGCTGTCCCACGGTCATGGCGAGCACGAGAGCGATCGGGTGGGGCTGCACCGTCGCCCAGACCATCAGCGTCAGGGAGGCGAGCGCGAGCAGGCAGCTGGTCCGGATGAGCCGGGCGAGCCGCCCATTGTTGTGATTGTTCGCACCCGTCCCGCCCCCGTCCGGCTTCATCGGCGCTCCCTGGAAGGGACCCCGAGGTGGGCCGGGCCGTGGCAGCCCTCGACGGCGCAGAATACGGTGCCCGCTCGCAGGTCGTCGAGCAGCGCCGCGTGCTCCGGCTCCGCGATGAAGTGCGGCAGCGTGGTGGAGTGGCACTGCATGCAGGTCGCGGTCTGCATCGGGCGATAGAGGTGGATCGGCCGCGGCGGCGCCCCTCCGCGACGGGCCGGCCAATCCCGCGTGTAATAGATCCACAGATGGCGGAGGCCGCCGATCTTGGTGGTCAGCGTCCCGAAGAGTCCATAATCGGAATGGCAGGTGTAGCAGCTCTCCCGGCCGAAGGCTCGATTGCGGCTGTGATAGGAGGCGATCGCCTCGATGTTCGGCCCCGTCGAGCGCACGAAGGGCTTCATCACGTGGCAGCTGCCGCAAAAGCGGTTTTCCTTCGATCGCTCGAAGCCGACGAGGTTGCCGCCGATCGCGACGCCGATGGGGAACACGCCGAGGCCGAGGACCAGCAGCCCCTTGACCCGCGTGTCGAGAGGGGGACGCACGACCAGGTACCAGCCAATGATCATCCCCGCGAACACCGCGCAGCCGAGCGTGGCGCCGGCGAGGACGTGGAGGATCTTGCTGGCGTCGTGCTCCATCGGGCGGCGTCTACTTGGCGGCCGGCGCGCCGCCGCGGAGCTGCTCGACGTAGGCGGTCACCGCGTCGAGCTGCTCGGCGGTGAGCTTCTTGCCATAGGCCGGCATCTTCCCCTTCCCGTCGGCGGTGATCTTGCGGAGGTCGTCGGTCTTCATCGCCTTCGCCGTGGGTCCGGTGAAGTCGAGGGTTTCCGGATCGACCTTGAGCATCGTCGCCTTTTCCTTCTTTCCATGGCCGTCGGCGCCGTGGCAGCTCGCGCACTTCTGGTTGTAAAGGGTCTCTCCCGAATTCTGCGCGAACGCGACCCCGCCCCCGATCATCGCGAACCCCACCAGCCCGGACAGTACGAGTGTCTTCTTCATTGCTGCACCTCCTTTCGCAGGGAAGGTGCGGTCATCCGGCGCGGCTTCAAGCGCTCTCCGTCGGTGACAGCGCCAATCGTTCGGGCAAACGGGATATTCGCGAATTGATCGTCGTCCAGCGCGAGGAGCGAGTTCGTGAGGGCCGCCGCGCGCGATCGCGAGGCGCCGCACGATTGCCGCCGACGCGCCGCCGACGCGCCGCCTGGCCGGGACATTCAGCGGGCCGCAAACGAATCCGGGTTGCGAGCGCGATGGCGTTCGCCTTTCGTCGCAGAGCCCTTGCCACGTCGCCGCCCGCCCAGACAACGGCCTCGGAGAAAACGCGAAATGGCGACCTCGTTGGCAAGTGGTGGCGGGATGGGACGGCGGATCGCGATCGGGCTGGCGCTTTCACTCGCCCACTTCGGCTGCGGTGACAACGAGACCGGACCCGCTCCGGCCGATGCGGGCGTCGACGCCGGCGACGGCGGCGCGGCGATCACTCAGCTCAACGGGCTGTCGATCAATCTCGAGAACGCCACCATCGGATCCGATCGCCGCGTCAGCGTGGACTTCACCGCCAGCGACGGGAGCGGCGTGGGGCTCACCACCCTCAACGGGCTGACGACCAGCTGGACGGTGGCCACCGCCGTGGCGCAGGACCCTGCGACGGGACAGCCGGCGTGGCGCTCGGATCACACGACGACCGCCAAGGGGGCATTCGGGACGGTCGATCAGCCCGCCTCCGACTCGAAGGGCACCTATCAGAACCTCGGCGGGGACCGCTTCCGCTACACCTTCTCGTTCCCGCTCCCCGACGGAGACGACCCGGCCGCGACCCACCGCGTGGCGCTCTTCTCGCGCGCCCCGACGACGCCCGGTCTCACCGCCGACGTCACGTCGGACACCGGCAGCTTCGCCGTCGCCAACGCGGCGCTCGACTGGGTGCCGAGCGGCGGCGCTCCGACGCCGCCCGACGAGGTGATCACCGACGCGTGCAACCGCTGCCACGCGCCGCTGCAGGCCCACGGCGGCTTCCGCCGCGACGTGCGGCTCTGCCTCACCTGCCACACCTCGCAGCTGGCGGACCCCGACAGCCAGGACCCGGCCCTGCCGGGCCAGCCGAACGCGCTGGACTTCAAGGTGATGATTCACCGGATTCACGACGGCACCAGCCTGCCCACGCTGGTCGCCGCGCAGGCCGCCGGCATCGTCGGCGCGACGTACGAGGTCATCGGATACCAGGGCAACGCGAGCGTGTTCGCCGAGACGGTGCCGCCGCTTTTGGGACAGAAGCAGCCCCAGATCACCGGCGTCGCCTTCCCGCAGGACATCCGCAACTGCACCGTGTGCCACCAGGGCACGCCGGCGTCGGGCGAGTTCGTCAACCGCCCCACGCGCCACGCCTGCACCTCGTGCCACGACGCGACCTGGTTCGGCGATCCGGCGGCGGTGCCGGCGCTCCATCACCAGCACCCCGGCGACGCGCAGGCCAGCGACGCCGTCTGCACCAAGTGCCACGTGCCGACCGGCACCGAGTTCGATCTCTCGGTGACCGGCTCGCACGTGGTGCCGCTGCAGTCGAAGCAGCTGCAGGGGCTGACGTTCGAGATCGTCTCGGTGCAGGGGGCGGCCGGGACCAACCCGGTGGTGCAGTTCCGGATCACGAGCGGCGGGCAGCCGGTCACCGACCTCGCCCAGTTCGACTCGCTGTCGCTCGTCGTCAGCGGGCCGACCACCGACTACGTGCAGGCGAACAACGACCGGCAGGACGTGCGCAAGAGCGTGCTCAACGCCGACCGGACGTTCACCTTCGCCTTCCCGCCGCGCGCCGCCACCGGCGTCCTGATCGCCGGCGAGCCGGTGATCCCGCCCGACGCCAAGGGCACCTTCGCCGTCGGCATGGAGGGGCGGCGCAAGGTCAACCTCACCGGCGACGGCAGCGTCGAGGAGTCCGCGTTCAACCCGGTCGCCTACTTCTCCGTCGACGGCAGCCCGATCGTGAAGCGGCGCGCGGTGGTCGAACAGGCGCGCTGCGACAAGTGCCACCAGGCGCTCTCGATGCACGGCGGCCTGCGCCACAACGTCGAGTACTGCGTGGTCTGCCACGGGCCCGATCTCACCGACTGGGCGCAGCGCCCGAAGGGCCCCGACAAGAACGTCGACCTCGCGGCCACCGCCGACGGCATCGAGGAGCGCAGCGTGCACTTCAAGATGCTGATCCACCGCATCCACACCGGCGAGAACCTCGAGGTCACGCAGCCGTTCGTCATCTACGGCTTCGGCAGCACCCCGGGCGCGTTCGGCGACATCCGGTTCCCCGGCGACCGCCGTCGCTGCAACACCTGCCACGGCGACACCACCTTCACGGTCAACGCGATCCCGGCGACGGCCCTGCCGACGATCGCCAACGAGACGGGGAAGGTGATGCACCAGGGGACGGCGGCGCACGTGCCGGGCGAGCCGGAGTACCCGCCGATCCAGGCGGCCTGCCTGTCGTGCCACGACAGCCCCGCGGCGCACGCCCACGTGCAGCTCAACACCGTGGCGGGCACCGAAGCCTGCCCGGTGTGCCACGGCGAGGGGCGCGACGACTCGGTGACCTCCCGCCACATCGTGCAGCAGTAGGTCGGGCGATGCGCCGCCGCCGCGTCCTCGCGCCGCTCCTCCTCGCCTGGCCGTGCGCGCTCCTCGCGCTCGTCGGGTGCGATGAGTTCACCGCGCCGCCGCCGCGAGTCGGAGCGGCAATCCCGCTCCGCCCCGACGGCAAGACGCTCCTCGCGCAGGCCGCGAAGAACGGGGACACGCTGTTCCTGCGCCTGCGCTTCCCCGCCGAGCAGGGCACGCGCCAGCAGTACTTCCACTTCACCGGCGGCGCGTGGCGCATCGAGGGCGGCGGCTTCCGGGAGGTCGAGGCCTCGCTCGATCAGGACCCGCAGCGCGGCCCGACCGACCTCCACTCGGCGCGCGCGGAGACGGCGCTCGCGGTGGCGATCACGGCGCCCACCGCCCCGGGCGGTGTGCCGCAGTTCGCGCGCTTCGGCTGCTTCCTCGCCTGCCACGACCGCTCGAGCTTCATGCCGAACTGGCGCCCCACCGACGGCCGCGTGCCGATGCACCTGTTCCCCGGCTTCGGCGGCTTCGTCGACGTGTGGTCGTGGGGGGCGGTGCGCACCGCGCCCGCGGGCGTCGCCGACGATCTGTTCCTCGACGAAAGCGGCCTCGCCGCGGATAGCGGCGCCGCGCCGTCGACCGACCTCGCGCTCGACGCGTCGGGGAACCCGCCCCTCGCGTTCGATCCCGCGGCGACCGGCGGCGCCTTCGCGCGCCCCTTCGCCGCGATCCTCACCAGCGATCCGTTCCTCTTCGCCGCCCCGTCGCTCGCCGGCGTGGCGGGCACCGCGCCCCCGATCCCCTTCGCGGTCGCCGTCGCGCAGGGCTACCACCCCGCCGAGGACGACGCCGTGCCGGCGCAGCTCGTGTCGCGCCCCGACGGCAGCCGCGCCGACGTGGCGGCGCGCGCGACCTGGGACGCGGGCACCTGGGACCTCCACCTCACGCGCGCGCTGGCGACCACCGACGCCACGCACGACGTGCAGCTCGGCGGCGACGGCCCGTTCTCGGTCGCCTTCGCGCTCTACAGCGAGAACGCCGACGGACGGGATCACTACGTCTCGCTGCCGATCGCGCTCGTTGCGGGCGGGACGCCGCAGCCCGGCACCATCGCCATCGCCATCGTCACCGTCGACGGCAGCGGCGCGGCGGCGCCGCCCGACTTCACCGACGAGGCGCGCTTCCCGCCGACCGAGGTGCCGATCTTCCTGCCCGGGATCACCTCGCAGGAGTTCCTCGTCGGCGCCATCACCACGCGCGACGGCGCGGCGCGCCTCGTCGACTGGACGCACGGCGGCCAGCACGCCGTCGCGAGCGGCTCCGCGGCATGCGCCGACTGCCACGCGGTCCGCCCGACGGACATCCCGCCCGCCCGCGCCGCCGGTGCGCTCGAGCGCCTGGTGATCCGTCGCGGCGGCATCTACGACCCCACCCCGCTCTTCGAGGGGGCGCCATGACCGTGCGTTCGATCGTCATCCTTTTCCTCGCGCTCGCCGGATGCAGCCGGCTCGGCGGCGGCGGCACCGAGTTCCTCCGCCTGATCGACGCCGACAAGCACCGCCCGATCGGGGACCAGCACGACTGCTTCGACTGCCACCTCAAGATCCGCGACTTCCACGAGGCCTCGATCCACCGCCGCGTGATGGACTGCGAGAGCTGCCACGGTCCCGGCGGCGAGCACGCCGAGGATCCGCCCGGGGCGATCATCGGTCCGGCGGCGCTGCGCAACCTCTCGCCGCAGGGGCGCTCCGAGATGTGCCTGCGCTGCCATCGCAACAACGCGGCGGCGTGGCCCGCGACGGCGCACGCGCGCGCCGGGCTGGCCTGCTTCACCTGCCACTCCGACGCGGTGCACTTCAAGCAGCCCGAGGCGGTGCGCCCGCCGCGCGAGTTCCCGAGCTCGACGCCGTTCTGCGAGCAGTGCCACGCCGCCGCCGTCGCCGAGCTGAACCAGCCCTACCACCACCCGGTGCGCGAGGGCGAGATCTCCTGCACCAGCTGCCACGACATCCACGGCGAGTTCGAGCGCGCCACGGCGACGTGGGACTACGGCGTGTGCGCGCGCTGCCACCCGCGCCAGACGCACGAGAAGGTGTTCCGGCACCCCGCGCTCGACGAGGGCTGCGGGGTCTGCCACGCGCCGCACGGGTCGTCGATCCCGTCGCTGCTCACGCGGACCGCGAACAGCCTCTGCCTGCAGTGCCACTTCCAGCCCGGCTTCCCGAACATCGCCGGCGTGGACCACGCGGTGTTCCTCGCGCGCGCGGCGAACTGCTGGGACTGCCACGTGGACGTCCACGGCTCGAACAGCGATCCGAGCCTGCTCGGGAGGATCCGATGAGGCGCTCGCTGGCGATCGCCCTCGCGGCCCTGCTCCCGCTCGCCGCGGGTGCGCAGCCGCCCCCGCCCGGTCCGCCCGACGTGCAGCCGACCGTCGAGAAGGCCGCCGCGCCGTCGGAGAGCGAGGAGGATCGCAACACCCAGGATCCGCCGCCGCCGCCGGAGCGCAGCGCGGAGATCGAGGCCGGAGGCATGGGCACGATCGATCACACGCGCCGCATCCGTGAGCTGTGGCGCCTCCCCGTCGACGGCTGGGCGACGGGCCGGATCCAAGCGCCGTTCGAGAGCCGCCTCCTGCGTGGCGACGTCGCCGCCGAGGCGACCACCTTCGGCACCGGCTTCGCGCGCCTCCACCTCGACTTCAACGACGGCAGCACGCTGCGCCTCTTCTTCCGCCGCGACCGCGCGCCGTACGACTGGCGCGCCCGCAACGGGACGGATCCGACGCCGCTCGATCCCTTCACCAACCTCGAGCTGGCGCACAACCAAGCGGGCGCCGTCTGGTCGCGCTACCTCCGCCCGCTCGACGGGATGCTCGAGATCGGCGCCGGCTACGACGGCCGCACCGGCAGCAAGCCGTCGCTCACCGACGGGCTCTCGCCGGTCACCGTCGATCGCAACGAGTTCGGCAACCCGTCGTACCGCGACCTCGCCGACCACTCCATCGACGTGTACGGGCGCCTGAGCGCCGTCGTCCGCGGCATGCGCCTGCGCCTCGACGTCGCCTTCCGCCAGGACTTCCTCAGCGACGCGCTCCACCAGACCGACCGCATCGGCGACGTCGTCACCGGCGGCTACACGGAGCAGCTGCACGAGAGCCGGCAGACCGTGGAGGCCGGCCTCTCCGTCGAGAGCGCCGCCCCCGCCGCGCTCCTCGTCGGCGGCTCGTACCGCTTCCTCTACGTGCACGGCGAGCCGAGCGAACGGCGCGACCAGCGGCTCGGCGCGGACGACCTGCGCACGCGGGTGATCGAGGACGGCGGCCTCACCACCGTCCGCAACCGCATCGCCTTCGGCGCGGTGTGGCTGCCGATGCCGTCGCTGCGCTTCGGCGGGAGGATCGAAGCGGAGTCCACCGTGATCTCCGACGACGCCACCGAGAACCGCGAGATGGTCACCTCCGACGTCAGCCTCAACAGCGCGCGCTACGACCCGTGGAGCGGCGCGCTCCACCTCGACGGCGCCTGGTCGCCGCTGCGCATGCTGGCCTTCGAGGCCGACGGCACGCTGCGCCTCCTCGCGGGCACCGATCGCTGGAACCAGGTGCTGGTGCTGGCCGACCAGACGACGGTGATCGCGGAGCGGCTGCGCGAGTTGACGCGCGATCGGATCGCCGGGAACGTCGAGGGGCGGGTGGTGGTGCCGCTCTTGCGCCGCGTCCGCCTCGTCGCCGGCTACCGCTGGGACCGCGACCACTGGGACGTCGACCAGCCCGTGCTGGTGGACACCTTCACCCTCGGCGACCGCGACCGCGAGCGCCACACGGTGTTCGTGCTGGCCCGCCTGCGCGGCTTCCGCTTCTTCACCCTCGAGGCGCGCGGCGCGTACTTCAACGAGACCTACTCCACCTCGACGGGCGGCTCCGACACGCACACCGGCTGGGACGCGCGCTTCTCCGCCACCGCCACCTTCCGCCAGCTCGGCGTGTACGCCGTCGGCGCCTTCACCGACGACCGCTACCGCGTCTCGCCGATCCCGCCGGCGGCGATCATCGCCGGCTTCGCGCCGCTCGACTTCATCGGCCAGACGTGGCTGGCGCTCGTCGGCGCGACGGTCGCCCTTCCGCGCGGCTCGTCGCTGACCGCGAACTACACGCTCGCGCTGAACACCGAGGACGTGCGCGTGCGCATGCAGGACGCCTCGCTGCGCGCGGGCATCGCGCTCGGGCCACGCCTCCGCCTCGGCCTCACGGCGCGCTACCTCTGGTTCTACGACTCGCTCGCCCCCTGGTCGAACGCCCAGGGCATCCTCGGCTCCGCCTCGCTCGCCGCGAACTTCTGAGCGCGCCTACTCCAGGCGCGCCCGCTCGTCGAAGTAGGCCGCCTGGCCACCGTTCGCGCTCTCGCGCGCGCCGACGAGCGCGTTGACGCCGTGGCCGAAGCGGACCCAGCCGCCGCGGAACATCACGGCCGTGTCGCGGCGCATGGCGGGATCGAGGCGCAGCCTGGCGCGGAGGGCGCCGACGGCGGTGCGCACCGAAACTTCGTCGCCGTCCGCGCGACCCGCGACGCCGGGCGCCTCGGGGTGGACGATCACCGCGGGCAGATCGCGCTGGTCCTCGGGCGGCACCTGCGACGCCTGCCAGGCGATCGGAGCGACGGTGAGCAGGTGCAGCGGGTGATCGGCCGCGGCGGTGTCGGGCGCCTCCCAGCGCGGCGCGAGCTCGGTGATCAGGTTGGCGCGCCCCGATGGCGTGCCGAAGCGCCGGCCCTCCCAGGCCACCTCCTGCTCGCCCGGCCGGCCGACGGTGCCCGCCTCGAGCGACTCCCGGCGCAGGCCGAGCGGCGCGAGCATCCGATCGATCCACTGCGTCGCGTCGCCGGCGACGGCCTCCTCGACGCCGAGGCGGCGCCCGAGCCCCTGCGCGATCTCGAGGTCGGTGCGCGCCTCGCCCGGCGGCGCGACCACGCGACGCGCGAGCCCGAGCTGGTGGTGCCCGTAGCTGCCGACGAGGTCGTCGTGCTCGAGCATCATCGTCGGCGGCAGCACGAGGTGCGCGCAGGCCGCGGTGTCGGTCGGAAACGGGTCGACCACGACCAGGAAGTCGAGCGACCGCAGCGCGCGCTCGATCGCGAGCGAGTCGGGGAAGCTGGCGACCGGGTTGGCGCGCTGGATCCAGCCGACGCGGATCGGGGGGTCGCGCGTCGCGGCGAGGTCGCGCCCGAGCAGCGCGTTGCGGATGGTGCGGCGCGCCTTTCCCGGCGCGAGCGCGAGGTCGCGCCGCCGCGGCGTCTCGTAGAAGGCGCCACCACCTCGCACGCCGACGTGGCCGGCGACGGCGCACAGGCCGTCGATCGCGCGCACCGTCTCGGCGCCGTCCACCCAGCGCTGCAGGCCGCCGCCGATCCAGGTGGCGACCGGCCGCGTGCGTCCATACAGCCGCCCGAGCGCGCGGATCGCCTCCTCGGGTACGTCGGCGATCGCCGCCGCCTCGGCGACGGTGCGGCGGAAGGCGAGCGCGCGGAAGCCGTCGAGCCCGTCGCAGAACGCGCCCGCCGCGGGATCGACACCGCCCTCCTCGAACAGCACGCGCGCCACGCCGAGCGCCAGCGCCGCGTCGCGTCCCGGGCGCGGCTGGATGAAGCGCGTGGCGAGCGCGCGTGAGTCGGTCGGCAGCGGGTCGATCAGCACCACCTCCGCGCCGCGGGCGCGCGCCTTCCGCACGAGCGGCAGCAGGTGCGGGCTCGCGGTGTGGACGTTGCGCCCCCACAGCACGATCGCCGCCGCGCCGTCGAGCGTGCGCCAGTCGGAGACGCGCTCGGCGCCGAAGTCGGTCACCTGCGCCCACTCGCCCGCGTCGAGGCAGATCCCGCCGCGGACGCCGGTCGCCCCGAGCGCGTCGAACATCGCCCGGCACGCCTCGCCGACGAGGCCCATGTTGCCGCCGCTGTGCAGGAAGAAGATCGCCTCGGGTCCGTGCTCGGCGATCGTCGCGCGCATCCGCTCGGCGCACAGGTCGAGCGCCTCGTCCCAGCCGACGTCGCGAAAGCCCGCCGGCGTCCGCAGCCGCGGGCGCACGATCCGATCCGCGCGCCGCAGCAGCGACGGGAAATCGCGCTTCGTGCGGCGACAGAGGAAGCCGCGCGTCACCGGGTGATCCGGATCGCCGCGCAGCGCCTTCACCTCGCCGTCCTCCACCTCCACGAGCAGCCCGCAGGCGTCGGGGCAGTCGCGGAGGCACACCGTCCGTACGTGCTCGCTCACGGCGCGACGCTAATCGCCCACCGTCGGTGGCGCAAGCGGCGTGGCGCTCGATCGGCGGTCACACGCGGCGCGCGGCCCCGGGTGACAATGGACGGCGCTTGCCTAGGAAGTCAGGGGGACCCCATGGACATCCTCTTCATCCGCCCCGATCCGGGCAACGAGCGCTTCGGCCTCGGGCCCTTCTTCCGCGTCGAGCCGCTGGGCGTGGAGTACATCGCGGCCGCGCTCGCCCGCCGAGGCGTCCGGTCGCGCGCGGTGGATCAGCGGTTCGACCGCCGCCTCGATCGATTCCTCGACGAGCGCCCGCAGGTGGTCGGCATCGCCGGGCAGCACGCGCTCGAGTTCGATCGCGTGATCGCCACCGCGCGCGAGGTGCGCCGCCGCCTGCCCGATGCGTTCGTCGTCGTCGGTGGCCACGCCGTCGCCGCCTACCCGAAGCCGCTCGAGATCCCCGAGGTGGACGCGGTGGTCACCGGCGACGGCGAGGAGGTGATGGTCGACCTCGTGGACGCGCTCGCGTCGCGCCGCCCGCTCTCCGAGGTGGCCGGCCTGCGCCTGCGCACCCCCGACGGCTGGGTCTCCACAATGGCCGCGCCGCGTCTCGAGCTGCCCGCCGACATCCAGCCCGCGCGCCACCTCGTGGACCGCTATCGCGATCGCTACATGTGCGTGCTCTTCCGCCCGCTGTGGGCGATCGAGACGGCGCGCGGCTGCCCGTTCCGCTGCAGCTTCTGCTCGATCACGAACCTCTTCGGCCGCTCCTTCCGCCACCGCCCCATCGGCGCGGTGGTGGAGGACTTCGCGACCAGCGGCGAGCACGTCTTCGTCGTCGACGACCTCTTCTGGTACCCGGCGGCGCGCAGCCTCGAGCTGGCGCAGGCGCTGAAAAAGCGCGGCATCAAGAAGCGCTTCCTCCTCGTGCAGAGCCGCACCGACCTCGTGGCGCGCCACCCCGAGCTGCTCGAGGCGTGGCGCCCGGTGGCCGAGAAGTTCGACATCTTCTTCGGCCTCGAGGCGGCCGACGCGGCGCAGCTCTCGGCGATGCGCAAGGACGCCACGGTGGACCACACCGTCGACGGCATCGGCGTCGCCCGCGCGCACGACTACGGCGTGACGGGCAACTTCATCATCGACCCCACCTGGGGCGAGGACGACTTCGGGCGGCTGTGGGAGTTCGTGCGCGTCCACCGCCTCCAGCGCTCCGGCTTCACCATCGCGACGCCGCTCCCGGGCACCGACGAGTACGAGCGCGTTCAGCCGGCGCTGGCGGGCATCGCGTGGGAGCGCTTCGACATGCACCACCTCCTCGCCGAGCCGCGCCTCGGCCACGAGCGCTTCCTCGGCCTCTACGCCGAGACGTGGCGCCGCTCCGTGCTCAACGCCCGCGCCAGCACCCGCTGGCTCAAGTGGATGCGCGAGGTGAAGGTGGCACAGATCCCCGCGCTGCTCGGAGTGCTGCGCCGCACGCAGCGTCTGATGGACAAGGGCGCCTACCTCGCCGAGCACGAGGCGCGCATGCCGCCCGCACCTTCCCTGTCGTCGACCGCGCATTAGCTTTTCGCGACACCAGCGAAAGGTCATTTTCCCGATGGCGCTGCTCGCTTCCCTCGCCCTCGTGCTCGCGCTCCCGACGGTGTCCACGCCGCCGCCGGGCGCGGGTCCGCTCACCACGCTGCGCGACGACAACAGCCGGATCGAGGCGATCCTCCGCCGACGGCCGGCGCCCGACAGTCCCCAGGAAAGGGCGGCAAAAGAGGAATTGAAGGGGATCGTCAACAACCTGCTCGACTATCGTGAGCTGGCCCAGCGCTCCCTCGCGGAACAATGGGACAAGCTCTCCAATGCCCAGCGGGAGGAGTTCGTGGCGACGCTGCGCGAGCTGATCGAGAAGAACTACGTGAAGCAGCTCCGCACCAACCTCGATTACGCGGTCAATTACAAGAGCGAGCGCATCACCGCCGGGCAGGCGACGGTCTCCACCTCCGTGCACGTGCGGACGAAGGGCAAATCGACCGACGTGACGATCGACTACAAGATGAAGCGCGACGAGGGGCGGTGGAAGGTCTGGGACGTGATCGATGACGAGGTGAGCATGGTCCAGAACTACCGCTCGCAGTTCGCCAAGATCATCTCCACCGACGGCTACAACGCGCTGCTCGCGAGGATGCGCAAGAAGATCTCCGAGATCAACGAGGTGCAGCCGAACGGGGGCGCGGCCGGCGGCGTGATGGACAGCGAGCACTCGCCGCGGCAGTGAGCGCCGGCCGCTCGCTCTTCGTTGCCTCGGCCCGATGGCGACGCTGCCGGCCGACACCTGGCTGCGCCTCGCGGCGTGGATGGCGATCGGCCTCGCGCCCTACGTCGTCTGGGGCCGGCGGCACGGCGCGCTCCGGGCCGCGCGCGTCGCCGATGGCGCGCCCGCCTCGCGAACCTAGCTTCCGCCGCATGGACGAGTTCCTTTCTTACGAGAGCAGCACGGCGACGACGGGCGGCCTCGCAACCGTCGAGCGGGTGCGGGCGATGCGCGCGCGGGAGGCGCAGTGGATCCTCCGCGCCGGCTTCACCGCGGCGCCGATCATCGCCGGCCTCGACAAGTTCACCAACCTGCTCACCGACTGGGATCGCTACCTCGCACCACAGGTGTCTTCGCGGCTGCGCCCGGCGCGCCGTCGCTGGTTGATGCGCGGCGTCGGGGTGATCGAGGTGGCGGCCGGCCTGCTCGTCGCCACGCGGCCCCGCCTCGGCGGCTGGGTCGTCGTCGGATGGCTCGGCGGCATCGTCGCCAACCTCGTCGCCGGCCGGCGATCGTGGGACGTCGCGCTGCGCGACGTGGGCCTCGCGCTCGGCGCCGCGGCGCTGGCGCGGCTGAGCAGCGCGGACGAGCGCGTCGCCTCGCCGCCGACCGTGCACTGATGATCAACCTCAAACGCGCATATGACGCCGCCGAACCGACTGACGGCTACCGCATCCTCGTCGACCGGCTGTGGCCGCGCGGCATTCGCAAGGAGGCGCTCCCGCTCGACGCGTGGGAGCCCACGCTCGCACCGAGCGGCGCGCTACGAAAGTGGTTCGGGCACGACCCCGCGCGCTGGTCGGAGTTCGCGCGGCGCTACCGCGACGAGCTGCGCTCGGACGCCGCGCAGGCGCTCCTGGCGGATCTGGCGTGGCGTGTCACCGTCGGCAACGTCACCCTCGTCTTCGCCGCGCGCGACGTCACGCACAGCAACGCCGAGGTCCTGAAGGAGGAGATCGAGAGCGCCTTGGGGACGGGCGCGCATCCGCGGGGGCCCGGCTAGAACACCGGAGGGCTGGGGAAGAGCGAACGGGAACGGGAACGGGAACGGGAGCGGGGGCGGGGGCGCGAACGAGAACCGCCGGAGAAGGCGGCACGCTGTTTCTGCCACCTCCTCCGGCGGAACGTGGGGCGCCTGTCAGGCCGCCTTGACCACCTTCGGCTTGCGCACCGGCTTCTTGCGATTCGACGCGCGCTTGCCGCCCACCAGCTCGTACTCGAGCGAGTCGTCGCCGAAGCGGCCCTTCACCGACGCTCGAATGCGCTTGATCATCTGTTGGATCACCTTCACGCGCTCGCGCTTTTCGGCGACCGCCTTGGTGCGCGCGCGGTTGGCGTCGTTGACGGAGGTGATCGACTCGCCGAGCTGCTGCGACTCGAGCTTGAAGGCCTTCGGGTCGAGCTCCTTGGGCAGCGCCTCGGCCACCTTCGGCAGAACCTCGCCGAGGGAGGTGAAT
>JAJXSP010000536.1 GCA_021784515.1 Myxococcales bacterium
GTCCTCGGCGTGGCCGGCGCGGTCGATCTTGATGCCGAAGGCGCGGGAGCCGACGACGCGCGCGGCGATGCCGCCCACCGCGCCCGAGGTGCGGGCGAGGCGGCGGATCTCGCCGAACAGCGTCGGCCCCTCCGAGTTCGGCGGCGTTTCGTCCGCCGGTCTGTCGCCCGCCGGTTTCCCGGCGTTGGGCTTGTCGCTCATTGCGCGGCGAGCTCGTCGATGAAGCCGGCGATGATGTCGAGGCCGCGCCGCCAGAAGGCGGGGTCGGATGCGTCGAGGCCGAACGGGGCGAGCAGTTCCTTGTGGCGCAGCGTGCCGCCGGCCTTGAGCATGGCGAGGTACTTCTCGACGAAGCCGGGCTGGCCACCTTCCTTCGCACTTTGGCGGTAGACGTCGTAAAGCGCGTTCACCAGGCAGTCGCCGAAAGCGTAGGCGTAGACGTAGAACGGCGAGTGGATGAAGTGCGGCACGTAGGACCAGAAGACACCGTACTCGGGCGTGAACTCGAAGGCGGGGCCGAGGCTTTCGCGCTGCACGTCGAGCCAGATCTCGGCGATGCGCTCGGCCACCACCTCGCCCTGGCGGCGCTCGGCGTGGAGCTTCTGCTCGAAACGGTAGAACGCGATCTGGCGCACCACCGTGTTCAGCATGTCCTCGACCTTGGAGGCGAGCATGATCCGGCGGCGGGATTTGTTGGTCTCCGCGTCGAGGAGCGCGCGGAAGGTGAGCATCTCGCCGAACACGCTCGCGGTCTCGGCGAGGGTGAGCGGCGTGCCGGACATCAGGTAGCCCTGGTCGGCAGCAAGCACCTGGTGCACGCCGTGGCCCAGTTCGTGTGCGAGCGTCATCACGTCGCGGGTGCGGCCGTGATAGTTGAGCAGCAGGTAGGGGTGCGCCGAGGGCACCGTGGGGTGGGCGAAGGCGCCGGAGGCCTTGCCGGGGCGCAGCCCGGCGTCGATCCACGGGCGCTCGAAGAAACGGGCGCCGACGGCGGCGAGTTCCGGCGAGAAGGCGCCATAGGCGGCAAGCACGGTCTGGCGCGCCTCGGGCCAGGCGATGCGGCGGTCATCGTCACCGGGAAGCGGCGCGTTGCGGTCCCAGTGCTGGAGTTTCTCCAGGCCGAGCCACCGCGCCTTCATCGCGTAGTAGCGGTGCGCGAGGCGCGGGTAGTCGGCGACGACGGCGGCGACGAGCGCGTCCACCACCTCGTCCTCGACCATGTTGCCGCGGTTGCGCGAGCTTTCCGGGCGCGGGTAGTGGCGCCAGGTGTCGACGATCTCCTTGTCCTTCGCGAGCGTGTTGGTGATGAGCGCGAAGAGGCGGATGTTCCTGCCGAAGGCCTCGCCGACGCCGCGGCCGGCGGCCTCACGCACGGCGCGGTCGGCGTCGGAGAGCTTGTTGAGCGCGGCGGAGACGGTCAGTTCCTCAGCCCCGACGCGCACACGCATCGAGGCGGTGGTTTCGTCGAAGAGGCGCGTCCAGGCGGTGCGGCCGGTGACCTCCTTCTCGTGCAGCAGCTTTTCCGCCTCGTCGGAGAGCTGGTGGGGGAGAAAGACGCGCAGGTCGCGCAGCCAGGGCTGCCAGCGGGCGAGCGCCTTGTCGCGGAGCTTGGGGGCGAGCGCCGCCTCGTCGATGCGGTTGATCTCCAGCGTGAAAAAGATGAGGTGGCTGGAGATGGCGGTGACCCGTTCCGTCATCGACTGGTAGAAGCGGCCGATGGCGGGGCTGGTGGAATCGCCGGCGAAGAGGAGCTGGGCGTAGGACATCACGCGGCCGAGGATTTCCTCGATGCCCTCGTACTCGGCGATGGCCTCGGCGAGTTGCGCCGCGGAGATTGAGGCGAGCTTGCCGGCGAGGCGGGTCTCGAAATCCCTGGCCTGGCGGTCGGCGCGGTCGAGATCGGCGGCGAGCTGCGCGCTGTCGGTCCCCGGGTAGAGGTCCGCGAGATCCCAGTTCGGCAGCGAGTCGGGCGGCATTCGGGCCGCCTCTCCATCGGGCATGGTCTGTCGTCCTGCTCTTCCGTATGCCACCGGATGTAGGCTAAGGGCCGGCGGCGTCAAAGCCCCACGGCCGGGAACGAACCGGATTCGATGGGTGCGACGCGGGGAACCATGCCCTGAGGGGGGATGCGCGATGCCGGCGAATGAGGCTGGCGGGCTCGATTTCGACGCGCCCAACCTGGCGGCGCTGATGTTTTCGCGCGCGGCCCGCTGGGGCGGGCGGCCGATGCTGCGCACCTTCGCCGAGGAGGCGCCCGGCGCTCGGGGCGACAGGACGTGGCGGCGGGTGAGCTGGGCGGAATTCGCGCGGCAGGCGGCGTCGCTGGCCAGGCATCTGCGACGCGCGGGCATCGCGGCTGGGGACCGGGTGCTGATCGTCTCGGAGAACCGGCCGGAGGTGCCGATCGCCGAGGTGGCGCTGATGGCGATCCGCGCCGTGCCGGTGCCGGCCTACACCACCAACACGGTCGCCGACCACGCGCATGTGCTGCGCGATTCCGGGGCGCGCGTGGCGATCACCTCGACCGCGACGCTGGCGGCGAAGGTGGCGCTCGCGGGGCATCTCGACCTGCTGGTGGCGATCGAGGGGTTCGAGGCGCCGGGGATGGCGACGCTGACGTGGGACCGGCTGGTGGCGGACGCCCTGCCGCCGGACGATATCGCGGCGGAGGCGGTGATCATTCCCGCCTCGACGCTCGCCTGCCTGATCTACACCTCGGGGACCGGCGGCGAGCCCAAGGGAGTGATGCTGCCACACCGTTCCATTCTGGCCAATTGCCGCGGCGCGCTGCCGGTGGCGCGCCAGCTCGGGCTCGGGAATGACGAGGTCTATCTCTCGTTCCTGCCGCTGAGCCATGGCTTCGAGCACACGGTGGGGCAGTATTTCTTTCCGGCGCTGGGGGTGGAGATCGCCTATGCGCGCGGGGTGGAGCATCTCGCGGCGGACATGCTGGCGGTGCGGCCGACGCTGATGACCATGGTGCCGCGGGTGCTGGAGGTGATCCGCGGGCGCATTCTCGGCGCGGTGGCGCGGGAGCGGCGGTTGAAGCGCCTCCTGTTCGCGCAAGCGATGGCGGCGGGGTATCGGGCGCTGGATGGGCGGGCGACCCTGCTCGACCGGCTGCTCGATCCGGTGTGGGAGCGGCTGGTACGCCGCAAGCTGCGGGCGCGGTTCGGCGGGCGGTTCCGGGCG
>JAJXSP010000109.1 GCA_021784515.1 Myxococcales bacterium
AAAGGCAGGATCACGTCGTGCGGCAGCGGGTGGAGCGCCCCCAGCTCGAGCAGCGGCGGATCGCCCCCCAGCCGGCGCAGCGCCGCGCGCACCGACGAGCGCGGCGCTCCCGAGGCGATCAGCCCGCGCCGCAGTCCCGTCGCCGGCGCGGCGCCCGAGCGCGGGTTGAACGGCGACGCGGTCAGCAGCGCGCAGGCGCGGTCGAGGCGGTGCGACAGCTCCTCGCGCATCGCCCGCGCATTCATCGGCGTCGGCACGAAGCGCTTCGGGTCGCGCCGGAACTCGGGCCGGCGCCGCTCCGTCGGCCGGGCGCCCAGCTCGACCGGCGCACGGGTGTGACACACGCGCGTGGTGATCCGCAGCAGCACCGGCAGCGCGCACCGCTCCGACAGCTCGAAGGCCCACGCCGTCATGCGGCGCGCCTCGTCGGGGTTCGCCGGGTCGAGCACCGGCAGGCCGAACATCCGCGCGAGGTGCCGCTGGTCCTGCTCGTTCGGGCTGGTGAGGCAGCCCGGGTCGGCCGCCGACACGATCACCATCCCGCCGACGACGCCGACGTAGGGCATCGTCGAGAGCGGGTCGGCGCCGGACGACAGCCCGAGGTGCTTCATGCTCGCCAGCGTCCGGCAGCCGGTGAGGCTCGCGCCGAACGCCAGCTCGAGGGCGATCTTCTCGTTGACCGAGTATTCGAACGCGATCCCGAGCGGGCCGGCGAGGCGGGCGAAGGTGTCGCCGATCTCGGAGGCCGGCGTGCCCGGGTAGCCCGCGACCAGCCCGACCCCCGCCTCGATCGCGCCACGCACGATCGCCTCGTTGCCCGTCCACAGCTCGCGGCGGCCCGCCTCGGCCGCCAGCAGCGGCTCGTCGCGCGTCATGCGTCTTCCGTCGGACCGGCGGCGACCCCGTCGAAGAAGAGCGCGTCGATCTCGTCGCCGGCGAGCCCCGCCTCGGCGAGGACCGCGCGCGTGTGCTCGCCCTGCCGCGGCGCGAAGGGCAGCTCGCGCGGCGCCTCGGGGATCGCCACCGCCGTCGGGGGCAGCCGGATCCGCCGCCCGTCGGGGGCCTGCGTCGCGCCGAGGATGCCCGCGAGGTGCGGCTCCTCGATCGCGCGCGCCACCGGCAGGATCGGCGCGCAGACGATCCCCGCGCGTCGCAGGTCGGCGAGGTTCTCGTCGGTGGTGCGGCGCCGCGTGCACGCGCCGAGGCGCTCGTGGAGCTCGCGGCGGTGGTCCTTGCGCCCCTCGTTGCGTTCGAAGCGCGGCTCGCGCAGCGACGAGAACACCGCGATCGCGGTGAGCTGCGCCCACTGCCGGTCCGACCCGATCGCGAGGTAGACGAAGCCGTCGCTCGTCGGGTAGGCGTTCGACGGCACGAACTGGCGGTGCTCCGAGCCCGAGCGCGTGATCTCTTCGGGGCGCGCCCCCGCGTCGAGCATCGGCACGAAGGTGAGCAGCCAGCTCGCCGCCGCGCGCGCCATCGACACGTCGATGCGCTTGCCGCGCCCCGTCTCCGCGCGCTCCCACAGCGCCTGCATCACCTGCGTCAGCAGCTCGTCGCCGGCCTTGAGGTCGATGAGCGGCAGCCCGCACAGCATCGGCGGCCCGTCGGCGGGGCCGGTGAGGTCCATGAAGCCGAGCGCCGCCTGCAGCGCCGGATCGTAGCCCGGCGCGTCGGGGTGCTCGGGGCCCATCGCCGAGATCGCCGCCCACACCAGGCGCGGCGCCAGCGCCCGCAGCGTCGGCTCGTCGATGCCCAGCTTGCCGTAGCGACCGGGGAGCGTGTTGGCGCAGAAGACGTCGGGTTGCAACGCAGCAATGATCTTGTGCAATGCAGCACGGCCGCGCGGGTCCTGGAGGTCGAGGGTGATCGCCTCCTTGGCGACGTTGGGCCCGACGTAGTAGGCGCAGCGGTCCGCGCCGCCCAGCGGCAGGCCGATGCGGCGGTTCGGATCGCCCGCCGGCGCCTCGACGCGGATCACGCGCCAGCCCAGCTCCACCATGCGGTGCGTCGCGTACGGCAGCGAGAGGGCCTGCTCGAGGGAGAGGACGGTCAGGCGGCTCATCGCGGGGAACGGGCGCGGTTGGTCGAGGTCATGCCGCCCGCGAGGATAGCCTCGTTTCGAGGCGTTTTGCGCGATCGGACTACGGCTCGATCCGAGGGATCGCGCCGCTCACCATCAGCCCCACGACGGGCGCGTACTGGACGCCGACGCCGCTCACATCGATCGGCGCGTAGGCGTTGGCGAGGAGGGCGACCTCCGGGCAGACCCGCCAGGCGACGGAGAGCGCGGGCACGAGCATCATCGATCCCGCCGAGAGCTGCGCGTCGGGCTCGGGGCGCGTCGTCGAGACGGCCGACGTGTCGGCGACATTGAGAGGGTGGTTGCGCAAGGCGAGCGAGGCCGAGAACTCGACTGGGCCGAGGTTGTAGCCGACATTGGCCTGGAGGCGCACGACCGGGAGGTAGTCCATCGTGTCTGCGACGGTGGCGCCGCCTCCTGTGGGCCCGCAATCGAGGCAAATGGTGCGGATCGCGGAGGGGATCGCCGCCGCCATGATGTCGGTCGAGCCGGAGAGCCACCACCGTCGCGAGACGTAGCCGCCGGCGCCGACACCGCCGCCGTAGGTGGCGCCCATCGTGGGCGACGGATCGAGACGGCCGGCCGGGACGGCGATCGCGCCGCTGGTCGGCATCAGCTCGAGTTCGAAGCGCAGGTGGACGTAGCGGTTGATCGGGACGCGCAGCATCCCGGTCGGCTGGTGGCGGGGGACGTAGAGGCCGGCGGTCGAGCCGCTCGCCAGCGTCGGCGCGGAGGCCCAGAGCAGCGCCGCGTCACCCACCTCCAGTTCGGCCGGGCCACCCGGTGCGCGCGCGTTCAGATCGGGCGCCGGCAGCGGCACGAGCGCCGTGCGCTCGATTCGATAGGTGTGCGTAGGCACCGTCGCGCAGCCGCCGCCGTTGGCGCCGCAGAGGATCGGTGTGAGCCCGAGGAGAGAGAGGCCGGCCAGGCGCGTCCACCGCATGGGCGGCGGGTCAGCAATCGACGCGCCATGCGGAGCGACGCGCGGCCCGGCGATCGAGAGTCGAGCCCTCGACGACAGGCGACAACTTCCGGACGCCCGCGGCGACGCGTGCGCTACTTCATCCGGCCGGATCGGGCGTCACGCCCGCCGCGATCAGCCCTTCGAGCACGCGCTCGGGCGTCAGCGGCAGCTTCGTGAAGCGCACGCCGGTCGCGTGGTGGACCGCGTTGGCCACCGCCGCCGCGACGCAGATCGCCGGCGCCTCGCCGATGCCCTTCGCGCCGAACGGCCCCGTCGGGTCCTCGGTCTCGATGAACTCGATCCGAATGGGCGGGATCTCGGGGGCGGTGAGGAGGTGGTAGTCGCGGAAGCCGGGATTGAGCACGCGCCCCTCGCGCACGGTCAGCTCCTCGGTGAGCGAGTAGCCGAGCCCCATCACCACGCCGCCCTCGACCTGCCCCTCGATGCCGAGCGCGTTGAGCACGCGGCCGACGTCGTGCGCGGCCACCACGTCGACGACGCGCACGTGCCCGGTGTCGAGCTCCACCTCCACCTCGACGACGTGGGTGGCGAAGGCGTACGTCGGCGAGACGTTGCCGTGGAAGCCCGGGTCCTGCTTCACGCTCGACGGCTCGAAGTAGGCCTGCGTGACGCACAGCTCGCCGCGCCCCGAGAAGTGGAGCGTGCGCACGAGGCGGTCGAGCGGCTCCAGCTTCTCGTGGCCGCGCACGACGAAGCCGCCGCGGAGGTCGAGCGACTCGCGCGGCACGCGGTGTTGCTGCGCTGCAGCAGCGAGCAGCTTGTCGCGGGCCTGGCGGGCGACGAGCAGCGCCGAGTTGCCGGCGACGTAGCTCGTGCGCGAGGCGTGCACGCCCACGTCCCACGGCTTCACGTCGGTGTCGCTGTTGATCACCTTCACCCGGTCGAGCCCGACGCCCAGCGTCTGCGCCACCATCTGCGCCAGCACCGTCTCGGAGCCCTGCCCGATGTCCGTCGAGCCGGTGACCAGCGTGACCTTGCCGAAGTCGTCGATCGACAGGAGCGAGCCGCACCCGTCGGAGCGGTAGATCTTCGCCCCGCCGCCGACGTGGACCATCGAGGCCATCCCGATCCCGCGGCGAACGCGCGGGGTGTCGTCGACGGGCCGCTTGCGCTTCTCGCTCCACCGCGAGCGCCGCGCCGCCGCCTCCAGGCAGTCGCGCAGGCCGCACGTCACGAACTTCATCCCCTGCCCCGTCTCCTCGCCGGGCTCCTGCGCGTTCCGCCGCCGCAGCTCGAGCGGATCGAGCCCGCACTTCTCCGCCAGGAGGTCGACCTGCGACTCGACGGCGAACGTCGCCTGCAGGTTGCCGTAGCCGCGGAACGAGCCGCTGTACGGATTGTTCGTGTAGGCCACCTCGGTGCGGAACCGGACGTGCGGCACCCGGTACAGCGACGAGAAGGTCTGCATCATCACGAACGGCGTCGTCGCGCCCCAGCTCGTGTACGCGCCGTTGTCGAGGAGGATGTGGGCATCGCGGAAGGTGAGCTTCCCGTCGCGATCGCAGCCGCTGCGCAGCCGGATGCGCGCCGGCTGCCGCGTCGGCGACGCGATGAACTCCTCGCGCCGCGAAAACACGATCCGCACCGGCCGCCCCGTCGCGCGCGCGAGGTGCACCGCGATCGGCTCGTACGGGTAGATGTCGAGCTTGCTGCCGAACGCGCCGCCGATGGGCGGCTGGATCACCCGGATGTCCTCGGGCTGCATTCCGACGATCGCCGCCATGTCGCGCCGGTAGAGGAACGGCACCTGCGTGAGCGAGTGCAGCGTGAGCTTCCCGTCGGCGCCGAACGACGCGAGGATCGCCGAGGTGCCCATGCAGCAGTGGGTCATGAACTGCAGCTCGAACTCGCTCTCGACGACGTGTGCGCTTTGCGCCTCGCCATCGGCGACGTCGCCATGGTTGTAGTCGTAGGTGAAGGCGAGGTTGCTTGTGCGACCTTCGCGCGGCTCGTGGAGCGGCGGAGCCTCGGGGCGCAGCGCCGCCTCCGGGTCGAACACCGCCGGCAAATCCTCGTACTCGACGTGGATGGCGCGGCAGGCCTCCTTGGCGATCTCCTCGCTCTCGGCGGCGACGGCGGCGATCTCGTCGCGCACGCAGCGCACGCGGTCGCCCTTGAGCGGCGTGTTGTCCTTGCCGTGGCCGAACGGGACGTTGGCGATGTCGGCGGCGGTCAGCACCGCGTGCACGCCCGGGATGCGCTTCGCCGCCCGCGTGTCGATCGACACGATGCGCGCATGGACGCGATCCGTGCGCAAGATCCGCCCGTGCAGCATCCCCGGCACGACGAGGTCGGAGAGGTAGCGCGTCTCCCCCGCCGCCTTTCCGGGCGCGTCGAGCTTCGGCACGCGGGCGCCGATCAAACCGCCGTTGCGGGTCACTGGTCGCCTCGAGCGGTGGCGCATTCGACGAGTTGCATTCCCTGGATCTGATCCGCCTCCGGCCGCCCTGTCAACCTCCGCGCGCCGTCCGGGGATGGGCGTCCGGGAATCGGGCGAATGTCCGGGAATGGGACGGGGGGTGAGCGCCGCCACACTGCCTCCAGTACCATCGCGACCGCCCGCTGGAGGATCTTGTCCTCCAGCGTCGGAATCCCAATCGGGCGCGTCTCCTTCCCGTCGCCCTTCGGGATGTGCACCCGCCGCACGGGCGGCGCATGGTACGTCCCGGATTTCGCGCGATCGAGCAGCGACTGGAGGTTCGCCTCCAAGGCTTTCGCGTACTCGGTTGCGGTCTTTCCGTCGACGCCCACAGCGCCGTCCTTGCGCGTGCGCCGGTAGGCCTCACGCAGCCACTCGATGTCGATGTGGTGCGAAAGGGAGGTGAACGCCGCAAGGCGGATGCGATCCTGATCCCGCGAGGTTTGGACCGCCGGAGGTGTAGGCGGGGGCTAGTCCCCCGCCCTGTTGTGCAGCATGGTTGTCCCGACTCGATGGCTCCCCCGCCACGCCGCAGCAAGCGGATTGCACGCGGGGTCGATGGGCAATTCTGGCAATCCAGCTTCTGGGATCACTTCGTGCGACGAGACGAGGATTTTCGCACGGTCATCGAATCCGGACTCGACAACCCGGTCCGATCGGGTCTGGTCGCCGCCCGCCAGAGCGACCCCTTCGCCGGTTCGCCGGCCTTCGATCAGTGAGGACGATGGGCGGGGGACAAGCCCCCCGCCCTACGCCGGGGGGACGATGGTGTCGTTGCCGATATCGGGATGCGCCGCGTCGCCGACGCGCGGGTGAAGCTCTCAGAGAGGCCGGAGAACGCCTGAGATCGGCCAACATTCGGTCGCGCAGCATGCCAATCAGAGGCTCCTTGTCGGCGACGCCCTCGGTGGCGCCGGAGGCTCAGGAGCGCGCTTGGCGTTTCGGAGCGGCTGTGCGAAAGTCGCGGGCGTGCGGTCGGACGAGCGGCGATCGGTCGAAGACAGCTGCCGCGAAGCGGCTTCGTTCAAAACGCGTTATGAGACGCTCCTCCGCGGCGTGAACAGCGAGAGATCGGAGCGCGGCGCACCAGATCGATTGCCCTACGCGCGGCCAGTATAGGGGATTGGGCGGTATGGTTCCGAGATGAGCGACCAGCAAGGCGCGACCAGCCCGGCGGCGCGGCCGGGGGGACGATCGAGCGGCGGCTCGGCGAGGGTCGAGGGCCGGTTACCGCCACGGAGCGCCACCGTCGAGCAGAGCGATGCGCCGGCCGTTGACGTACCCCCGGATCCTGGGATGATCGTCGCGCGCGTGAACCGCGATGAAGAGCCCCTCGCCGGCTCGTATCGTCTCTCCGAAGCGCGCGAGGAGGAGCTGCAGCGCTGGCGGCCGCGCGCCCTGACGGTCCTCATCTGGGTCGCGGTCGTCTCCCGGTTTCCCTTCTTCCTCTTCGTCGTCATCGGCCCCCTCGCGAAGGCGCTCGCGCCGATGACGCTGATGTCGGTCGGGCTCTTCGGCGCCAACATCGCGCTCGCGCTCGCCCGGCGGATGAATCATGGCGCGCGTACGTGGCTCTTCCTCTGCTTTCAGGCGACCTCGGCGGCGATGTTCCTCTTCCGCACCGGGCTCTCCGGCCTCGGCCGGACGATCCTGGTCGTGCCGCCGATCTACGCGCTGGTCCTGCTCGGGCGGCGCTCGGGGCTGATCTGGGTGGCGCTGAGCGCCCTCGTCTGGACGGCGGTCACCGAGGCGGTGGCGCGCGGCGCGCTCGCCCACACCCTGCTCCTCGAGCAGGACTCCACCCGACCGCTGGTCTGGATCTCGGCCGGCTTCGGCCTGCTCACCGTCGTCCTGCCGGTGTCGGTCCTGCTCGAGCGCTTCCTCGCTCTGCTCCAGAGGATCAGTGACTCGGAGCGCGCCGCCCGCCGCCGCCTCGAGATCGAGACCCGCGAGCGGCAACTCCTCGAGGGGGCGTTGATGGAAACCTCGGAGCGAGAGCGCAAGGTCGTCGGCCACGAGCTGCACGATGGGGTCTGCCAGCAGCTCACCGGGGCGCTATTGCGCTGCCAGGTCATGGCGCGGACTCTCCGCGAAAAAAACCTTTCCGAGGCCGACCACCTGCCGGCGATCCTCGATCTGCTCCATGAGTCCCTGAGTGAGGCCCACGACCTCGCCCGCGGCCTCAGCCCCGGCGAGCTGGAGCCTGGGGCATTGGGACCCGCCCTCCGGGATCTCTCGCGACGGGTGCGCGAGACCCACGAATTGGTCTGCGCATTCGAGGAGGGCGACTCCGGTGACGGGCTGGACCCGGCCGCCGGCACCCAGCTCTACCGGATTGCCCAGGAGGCGGTGACCAACGCCCTCAAGCACGGCCAACCACACCACCTCTGGATTCGTCTCCTCGCCGACCCATCGGGGCTGCGGCTCGAGGTGGAGAACGACGGGCGCAGCATCGGCCCGAAGAGCCCCGATGGAATGGGGCTGCGAATCATGCGCAGCCGCGCCGAGCGGGTGGGCGGGAGGCTCACGCTCCAGGCGCGGCAGGGGGGCGGCGCGCTCTTGCGGTGCACCGCGCCGCGGCCCGAAAAGGCGCCGACATGACCGACGGCGGAGCCGTCGTCGGGCGCGTCCTCCTCGTCGAGGACCACCCCGCGGTGTGCATGGGGCTGCGCCTCTTGCTCGAGCAAAACGGACTCCGCGTCTGTGGCGAGGCGCGGAATGGCGAGCAGGCATTGCAGGCGCTCTCCGAATCGCGCGCTGTTCTGGTGATGCCCGATCTGGTGATAATCGATCTCTCTCTCGGCGAAGAGGACGGGCTCGTGCTCCTGCGCCACCTCGCGAGACAGGATCCCGAATTGCCGCTGCTCGTCTATTCCATGCACGAGGACGCCGCGCGGGTGAATCGGGCATTCAAGGCGGGAGCGCGCGGCTACGTCACCAAACGGGAGACCGGCGAGGTGCTGGTGCGCGCCGTCCGCGAGTGCCTCGCCGGCCGCACCTTCAAGAGCCCCCGGGCGGCGCAGAGCCTCGCCGAAGTGCCCGGCGAGGGCGCCGCCCCGGAGCCGCTGAGCCTCCAGGAGCAGAAGGCCTACGACCTGCTCGGCGACGGGCGCTCGGTCGGCGAGATCGCCGAGCAGCTCGCCGTCAGCCGGCGCACCGTCGAGACCTACTTCGGTCGCATCCAGGTCAAGCTCGGTCTGGTGGGAATGCGCGAGCTGCGCCGCCACGCGATTACGGGCCGCGATTAGGCAATCACCGCTGTCCGGGATTTCCCGGACAGACATTCGCTGAGCGGTCTGTACGATGCTGCTCAGCCGGCGGCCATCATCGCCAAAGCGTCGGCCGTTTCCGCACGGCGGCGAGGAGCGCAAACATGGCTGACCGCGAAAAGAAATCCCCCGATTCGCAGCCCGAATCCTCCCCAATCGAGCAGGGCCCCACCGTCGCGATCGACCGGCCCCCGTCGCTGCTGTCCGGAGCGGCGCGCGGCGTCGGCGCGGGCCTGCTCCAGCGCAAGCTCGACCGGCGGGCCATCGAACGGATTCAGCGGCGAGCGGACGAGGCCGACCGCACAGACGAGGGCGCGGTCCGCGACGCCGCCGCGCTCGGCACCTCCGAGGCCGGCGGAGCGCTGCCCCATCGCGATCAAATCCAGCGCTCCTTTGGCAAGCACGACATCAGCAAGGTTCAGGCACACACCGGCGGCGCCGCCACCGCGGGGGCCGAGGCGATGGGCGCCGAGGCGTTCGCGACCGGCAACCACGTCGCCTTCGCCGGCGCGCCCAGCCTGCACACCGCCGCCCACGAGGCGGCGCACGTCATCCAGCAGCGCGCCGGGGTCCATTTGAAAGGTGGCGTCGGCGAGGCGGGCGACGCCCACGAGCAGCACGCCGACGCGGTTGCCGATCGGGTGGTGCGCGGCCAATCGAGCGAGGCGCTGCTCGACCCGTATGCGGGCGGCGGTGGCGTGACCGGCGTGCAGGCCAAGCTCGAGGCGACGCGGGCGACGCTCGGCGAGCGCGCCGGCGCGCCGAGCTGGCACAGCTCCAAGCTCTACGATCGGATCTTCAAGCTGCTCGACCGCTACCACAGCTACGCCCGTCACGACTCCCAGGGCGGACAGCAGGGCGAGCTCGCCATCCTGTCCGAGATCCGCAACGCCTGCCTGGCGTGGGTCGAGCAGAAGGGCCGGCGCACCGACAAGGAGCACCGGCGCGAGGTGATCGAAGACTTCGTGCGCCACGACGTGGAGCAGGAGATCGAGCTGCAGCAGCACCACGAGCTCGCCGAGGGCAAAAAGCAGCGCGACCTCGGCAAGGGCCAGGTCGGCGCGACCACCATCGCCAGCTTCGGCTCCGAGGAAATGGTGTTCAAGCCCGATGAGCGGGGCTACCACGACGCGCCGGCGGCGACCGCCTCCCAGATCCCGAACGAGCTCGGCTCCCTGCTCAGCAATCGTGCCGTCGCTGCCTCGCGCCTGGAGCGGCTTGCCGGCTTCAATGCGCTCGTCAGGACCGAGTTCGCCTCGCAGAAGGACCAGAGCGGGCAGGTGAAGAAGGGGATTGCGATGGAGAAGGCGCCCGGCGAGTCGGCGCAGTCGCTCGAGCAGGCGGACGGGGGGATGCCGATCGTCTTCAAGCGCCCGGACGTGGTCAAGCTCGACGATCCCGGGCAGCAGAAGGATCTGTCCCTCCAGCTCTCGGCGCTGCAGGTGCTCGACGCCATCATCGGCCAGGTCGATCGACACGCCGGCAACTACTTCATCCAGCGCGACGGCGACGGGCACGTGACCGTCAAGGGCATCGACAACGACTTCTCGTTCGGCAAGGCGAAGAGCGCCCTGACCGAGGTGAGCCCCCAGGACAAGCACCAGGGGCTCCCCTGCTACATCGAGGACACGGTCGCCGCGAAGGTTCAGGCGCTCGACGCGGCCCGAGTCGAAAAGCTGCTCGGGCGGATGCTGGCGCCGGCGGAGGTCAAGGGGACGCTTACCCGGCTTGGCGAGGTGAAGCAGAAGATCGCCGAGATGACCGACAGCGGGCACGTGCTCTCGCGCGAGGCATGGAACGCCGAGGTCGTGGCGGCCGCGAAGAGCGATCTCAATGGCTACTATGGCCAACTCGCGGGCGGCTTCGAGGAGGTCCGTGCTACCAGGCCCGAGCTCATGCTCCCGTCGGGGGGGAGCCCCGAGGAGCGGCGCGCCAGGGAGAAGACCTACAAGGAAGCCTTCATGCTGGTCAACTCGATTCGGAGCGTGGCGTCCGTCGACCGCAAGAAGCCGACCTTCACCGCCGGCCTGGCGTCGCGCCAGGAGCTCTTCACCAAGCTCGACCAGGCGCTCAGGGATCTCCGCGCCCTCAATCCGGAAACGAGAGCGGCCTTCACGCGCGAGGCCGAGGAGCTGCTCGCGGTCCTGCGCAACGAGCTCGGCCTCCCCGATGCGCCGCCCAGCACCACCTGATTGCCTGATTGATCGAACGCCGCGCTCCGATGGGCGCCGCGCTCCGGAGGCTTCGACGATGCGATTGATGCGTTCTTTGCTCGCTGTCGCGCTGCTCGCGCTCCTCTCCGCCACCGCGACGGCGAAGGAGGAACCGGACACTGTCAGGGCGCGCATTCTCGCCGAAGAGGCGCGGAAGCAATATGCCCTCGGCCGCTTCGATGACTCGCTGCGCGCCTATCGGGAGGCATTCCTGGCCAAGCCCGACGCGCTGTTCCTGTTCAATATCGCCCAGTGCCAGCGCATGCTCGGCCGGCACAAGGAAGCGGTCTTCAGCTACCGCCGGGCGCTCGACGCGCTGCCGGCCACCGACGCGCGCCGCGCCTCGATCGAGCAGCTCGTGGCGAGCGAGGAGGAGGCGATCAAACACGAGCGCCAGAATCTCGCGCCGACGGGGGCGATCTCCACTACCGGGCCACGTCCGCCGGAGCTGCCGCTGCCAAAGATCGAGGCGTCCCCTCCGGCGGCCACCCCGCCCCCCGCGGTGACCCCGCCTCCCGCGGCGAGCGCGCCCGAGGCGCCGCCCGCGGCCGCCGAGACGCCGACTCCCCTCTACAAGAAATGGTGGCTGTGGACGATCGTCGGCGCGGTCGTGGTCGCCGGCGTCGGCGCCGGCGTGGGCGTGGCGGTCGCCTCGCCCAGGGACGGTTCGCTCGACCCGAATGCTTCTACCACTTTGACGGTGAGCTTCTGATGCGCGCGGAAAACCTGATATTCGCCCTCGCTCTGTGCGGCTGCGGCGCCGGCAAGGGGAGCCTCGAATTGTCGATCACCGGCTCGCCGCCCATCCCCGCCGCCGACGAGGTGGAGGTGGTGACCGGCGCAAATGCCATGACCGGCGCGTCGATCTATCACCCCAGCGCGCCGATCGCGATTGGCGCCTCGCCGCTGCTCATCAATCTGCAATTCCCGGCCAACACCAATGGCACGTTCACGATTTCGGTAACCGCGAGGCTCCGGGGCACGGTGGTCGGGGTCGGGACGGGGAGCGGCTCGCCCGGGACGGGGGCGGAGAGCGAGGTCCCGATCGTCCTTATCGGGAACCCATTGCAGGGCGACATGGCGGGATCCGCTCTCGACGGCACCCTCGGTTCCGACCTTTCGCAACCATTCAATCCGGGAGACATGGGCGACATGGCCATTTCGCCGCAATCCGACATTTCCGAGGAGGGCGATCTGGCGATGGCTCCGCCCGATCTGGCGATGACGACGCCGCCCGATCTGGCGATGGCGATGACGATGCCGCCCGACCTGGCGATGACGACGCAGCCCGATCTGGCGATGGCGATGACGATGCCGCCCGACCTGGCGATGAAGACGCCGCCCGACCTGGCGATGACGATACCGCCCGACCTGGCGATGAAGACGCCGCCCGACCTGGCGACGCACGTGTGCGCATTCAACAACGACAACTTCAACAATGGCTGCCTGCTCAAATAGCCACCGAGGAGACGACGATGAAGATCGATTTCCGGTTCGATGCGCCCCGGGGGGGAATGCGCCGCCTCGCGCTGTTCATCGCGCTGCCGGTCGCGGTGGTGATGGCCGCGGGGCTCTTCGCCCGCGCCTACGACGATTCGTGGATCAAATCGGGGGCGCAGATCGACGCCTCCACGCTGAAGGCGATGTTCGACGAGATCCAGGCGCGGCAGGCGGGCGCCATCGCCTGCCCGGTCGGATACAATCAGGCCAATGCCAATGGCATCACGCTCTGCCAGAAGCCGCTCGCGGGCGGCGCGGTCGACGAAGTGGTCAAAGTGGGCAATGGCCCCGCATCGTTCTGGATCGATCGTTATGAAGCGAGCGTGTGGCAGAACGCCGATGGCAGCGGGATGCAGTATGGGGCGACTGCGCCGAACGGGCAGCTCGTCGCCGCCTACCCCGCGGGCTTCGCCACCAATGGCCAGAACAGCCCGGCGAACGACGCTTATGCGCTCAGCAAGGCGGAAGTGCAGCCGTCGGGGAGCATCACCTTCTTCCAGGCCCAGAATGCCTGCCGTGCCAGCGGCAAGCGCCTCCCCAGCGACGAGGAGTGGCTCGCCGCGGCGCGCGGCACCCACGACCCCGGCGCCGACGATGGCGCGCAGAATGGCGAGTGCGTCACCTCGGCCAGCGGTCCGCGCGCCACCGGGAGCGCCGGCGTGCAATCACAGACCAACTGCGTCAGCGCCTGGGGCGCGCAGGACATGATCGGCAACCTGTGGGAGTTGACGGCCAACTGGCACGCGGGAACCGACCAGCAAATCACCGCCGTCAACTGGAAGGACGTCGGAGGGACCTACGACAATGACGTGGTCGTCAACGTCGGCGGGCAGGTGTACGTCAATATGGCGGTTCCGCCGCAACCCGGGTATCCGGCGGAGACCGAGCGCGGCGGAGGCTTCGGCGACCAGACCGGGGCCGGGATCTTCGCCTTGTCCCTGAGCAGCGCCCCCACCATGACTTCCCGTGCCAGCGGCTTCCGCTGCGTCATCCATCCGTAGATCACCCCTCCGCGATCCCGGGCTGGCTCGCCGCTCGGTGACGACCTCGTCCGCAAGGCGGGCGTGCGGGCGAAGCGCGGCGCCGGCAGCAACGGCTGTGGCGCTGCGTCGTCGGGCTGCGGTTCGAGGTCGAGGCCGGGGCGCTCAGGTCTCCAGATGGGTGACCACCGCCTGCACGGTGCGCAGCTGCGACAGCACGTCGTCGGCGTCGAAGGTCGCGCGGACGTAGCGGCCCACCTCGTCGCCCATCTTGTCGGCGCGCTCTTGCCAGGACGAGCGGCTGCGGTGGCGCAGGTCGGCGCGGTGCTCGGGCAGGTGGCTCTCGACGTGCTGCGCGGGCCGGGGCCGCGGCGATCGTGCGTGGCGGCACGCTGTCGTCGGCGTAGACCGCGTGGTGGGGATCGACGGGACCGGCGACCGGGTCGTGAAGGACCGCCGGGGCAAGCCCGTCCAGGCGCTCTGGATGGGGCAGTTGGTTCCCGCGAGCCTGCCCGAGTACTGGGGGCGGCACCCCTGAACCGCCCGCCGCGACGAAGACCCGCCTCTCGTCGCCAGTGAGGTTGGTGGGATCGTCCCCGTTAGGGCCCGATCAGGAATAACTTGCTCAATCCCACCGTCGATCCATCCCGACCGGCTTCGTTGCTGCGCGCGGATGGGGCCCCTCCCCCATCCGTGCTCGCAACCTCCTCGGTCAAATACAGAGAGTATTCTCCCTCGTCGCTCCTCGCCGGACGAGGCGCATCCACGGCGATGCTTGGTCAACTGGTTTCTG
>JAJXSP010000537.1 GCA_021784515.1 Myxococcales bacterium
CTCGGAGGGCGGCTCGGCCACGGGCGGCGATGGGTGCCGTGGGTCCACCTCTCCGACGTGGTCGGGCTGTTCCTGCACGCCGCGGCGACGGAGTCGATCGGGGGGGCGATGAACGCGGTCGCGCCGTCGCCGGTGCAAAACCGCGAGTTCGCCCGGGCGATCGCCGCCGCGATCGGGCGCCCGGCGCTCCTGCCTGCGCCGGCGTTCGCGCTGCGGGCCGCGCTGGGCGAGTTCGCCTCGGCGTTGCTGTGCTCGCAGCGCGTGCGGCCGCACGTCGCCGAGCGCACCGGCTACGGTTTCCTGTTCCCGTCGCTGCAGGCGGCGCTGCATGATCTCCTCGGCGGGCCGGCGATCGCCGCGCCGTCGGAGGCGGCGCCGTAGCAGGGCTTGCACCGGCGGCACACTCGCTGCAGACCTTGCCGACGAATCTGCTGGAGGCTTCACGTGTACGATCCCGAAGAGCTCACCGATCTCCCGCCGCGTCCGAGCAGGGCCCGCGGGCCGCGCATCCTCGTCGTCGACGACGACCCCGACTTCCTCGAGCTGGCGGAGGCGGCGCTCACCGGCGAGGGCTTCCAGGTGGAGCTGGCGCGCACGCCCGGCGAGGCGGTGATGAGCGCGGTGCGCTCGCCGCCCGACGTGGTGCTGCTCGACATCCTGCTGCGCACCGGCGACGGCATCGACGTGCTCGACGCCCTGCGCGCCGAGCCGGAGACGCGCTACGTGCCGGTCCTCGCCTGCACCGCGATGGGCGAGCGCGACTCGGCGGCGCTGCTCACCAACCTCGGCTTCGACGCCGTGATGGCCAAGCCGCTCGATCTGCTCCAGCTCGCCCGCGAGCTGCGGGCGACGGTGCCCACGCGCGCCGAGTGATCGGGCGCCGGCGCTCGCTCGTTGCCTTCCCTCGTCTCCTTGCCTAGAGTCCCGCCATGTTTTCAGGCGCGCTGACCGCACTTTGCACCCCCTTCCGCGACGGCCGCGTCGACGAGCCGGCGCTGCGCGCGCTGGTCGACGCGCAGATCGACGGCGGCATCGACGGGCTCTGCCCCGTCGGCACCACCGGCGAGGCGCCCACCCTCGAGCCCGAGGAGCAGGCGCACGTGATCCGGGTCGTCGTCGAGCAGGCGAAACAGCGCGTGCCGGTGATCGCCGGCGCCGGCTCGAACTCGACCGCGCACGCGGTGGCCGCCGGCCGGGCCGCGCGCGCCGCGGGCGCCGACGGGCTGCTCGTCGTCACGCCCTACTACAACAAGCCGACGCAGGAGGGGCTGTACCGCCACTTCCGCGCCATCGCCGACGGCGTCGGGCTGCCGATCGTCGTCTACAACATCCCCGGCCGCTCGGTGATCGACCTCTCCATCGACACGCTCGTGCGCCTCGCCACCGACGAGCCGCTCATCGCCGGGCTGAAGGACGCGACCGGCTCGGTGGCGCGGATGCAGGAGACGGCGCGGCGCCTGGGCGACCGCCTGCCGGTCCTCTCGGGCGACGACGCGCTCAACCTCGCCTGCTACGCCGTCGGCGGCCGCGGCTGCATCTCCGTCGCCTCGAACGTCGTGCCCAGGCTCGTCGCCGAGGTGTGGGACGCGGCGGCGGCGGGCGACTTTTCGCGGGCGCGCGCGCTCCACCTGCGCACGCTGGCGCTCACCGAGGCGCTGTTCACCGAGGCCAACCCGATCCCGGTGAAGGCGGCGCTGGCGATGCTCGGCCGCATGTCGCCCGAGATTCGCCTGCCGCTCGTCCCGATCTCCGACGGTGCGCGCGCCAGGCTGGTGGCGGCGCTGCGCGAACACGGCCTGGCCTGATGCGCCGCGTGGTGGTGCCCGGCGCGGCGGGCAAGATGGGCCGCGCCATCGTCCAGGTGCTCTCCGCGACGGAGGAGTCGCGCCTCGTCGGCGCCGTGGAGCGCGCAGGCTCGCCGGCGGTCGGGAGCGACGCGGGGGCGCTTTCGGGGATCGCGCCGCTCGGCGTGACGGTGGGCGACTCGCTGCCGTCGGCGCTCGCCGCCGGGGCGGACGTGGTGATCGACTTCACCGCGCCCGCGGCGACCGCGGCGCAGGCGCAGGCGGCGGTCGCGGCCGGGGTCGCGCTCGTCGTCGGCACCACCGGCCTCGGCGTGGCGGAGCACGAGGCGGTGCGGCGCGCCGCCGAGCGCGTGCCGGTGGTCCTCTCGCCGAACATGTCGGTCGGCGTGAACGTGCTGTTCGACCTCATCACCGCCGCCGCGAAGTCGCTCGGCGAGGGCTTCGACCTCGAGGTCGTCGAGTTCCACCACCGCCAGAAGCGCGACGCCCCCTCAGGCACGGCGATGCGGATGGCGGAGGTGCTCGCGACCGCGACCAACCGCGACCTCGGCGAGTGCGGCGTGTTCGGCCGCTACGGCGAGACCGGCACGCGCCGCCCGTCGGAGATCGGCGTGATGACGGTGCGCGGCGGCGACGTCGTAGGCGACCACACCGCCTACTTCCTCGGCCTCGGCGAGCGCCTCGAGATCACCCACCGCGCCTCCTCGCGCGAGACGTTCGCGCGCGGCGCGGTGCGCGCGGCGCTGTGGCTGGCGGGCCGAAAGCCCGGCCTCTACGACATGCAGGACGTGCTCGGCCTGCGACGGTGAAGCGGCCCGCGCGCGCTCCCCGGGCGGCGCGTCCGTCACTGCGCGCCCTCGCCACCGAGACGCCCCACCCGCGCGCCGCGGCGCTCGATGATCTGAGCACCCGCGATCTCGTCGCGCTGCTGCTCGACGAGGAGCGCCACGCCTTCACCGCCGCCGCCGCCGCGGGCGACGACATCGCCCGCGCGGCCGACCTGTTCGCCGCCGCGATCGAAGGCGGCGGGCGCGTGGTGTACGTGGGCGCCGGCACCTCCGGCCGGCTCGCCGCGCTCGACGCCGCCGAGCTGCCGCCCACCTTCGGCACCGACCCGCGGCGCGTGGTGGCGCTGATCGCCGGCGGTCGCCGGGCGATCGACCGCGCCGTCGAGGGAGCCGAGGACCGCGCCGACGACGCGTGCCGCGCGCTCGCCCGCCTGCGCGCCGGCCCGCGCGAGCTGGTGGTGGCGATCGCGGCCAGCGGCGTGACGCCCTTCACCTGCGCCGCGCTCGACGAGGCGCGCCGCCGCGGGGCGCGCACGGCGTTCGTCACCTGCGGGGAGGCCGGAGGATCCGCCGACGTC
>JAJXSP010000110.1 GCA_021784515.1 Myxococcales bacterium
CGCCGGCGAGGCTGGCCTGCTCGAGGGCGCCGGGCGAGGCGCCGAACGCGGCGGCGACGGCGCCCGCGTCGCGCGCCGAGGCGAGCGCGCGGTCGGCGGCCGTGAAGTGGAGCTTCGTGGCGTCGGGCGGCAGGCGGATGGCGGTGCCCGCGACGGGCGGCGGCGCGCGGAGCAGGAGCAGCGACAGCGGCGCCCACGCCTCGGGGATCGGCGTCGTGCGGAGCACCCGCGCGGTCGTGTCGTCGGGCCCACCCTCGACGCGCACCGCGGTGATCCGCGTCGGCTGGGGGCCGATCGCCGCCGAGGCGGGGTTGTCGCCGCCGAGCACCCACACCGTCTCGCCGTCGCCCTCGAAGCGCAGGTCCACGCACAGCGGCACCTTCTCGCCGGGCAGGAGATCGGTCGTCGCGACGAGCCGCGGCGCGAGCGGCCGCTGCACGTCCACCAGCACGAGGCGGTTGCCGTCGGGGATGAGGAGCGCCAGGCGGCGCCCGTCTGGATCGATGTCCACCCGCCGCGCGCCCTTCGCCTCGGCGGGCAGCGCCACCGCGTCCCAGCGCGCCGGCTGGCGCGGGATCCGGAGGTCGTAGCTCTGGACCTGCCCGTCACCGACCGCGAACAGCACCGGCGCGCGCGCCGCCACCGCCAGCCCCCAGGCGTCCAGCGCGAGGTCGAGGACATAGAGCACCTTCGGGGCGCCCGCGGCGCCGAGGTCGATCACGCGCAGCTGCTTGCCGCCGGCGACGTAGGCGACCGATCCGTCGGGCGAGAGGCGCACCGCGCGCGCACCCGGCACGGCGATCGGCGGCCCGACCGGCGTCACCTTCTGCGGCTCGACCGCCAACACGTGCAGGCGCTCGCCGTGGAGCACCACCGCCAGCCGCCGCAGCGGGAAGCTGCCGGTGGCATGCAGGTCGCCGACGGTCCCCTCCACCTCGCGCGCCCCCGTCCCGACGGCGAGCGGCACCCGCGCGACGATCCCGCCGCCCGAGGTGCGCGCCACCACCTCGGCCGGGCGCTTGTCGATCGCCACCGTCGGCTGCCGCCCGAAGCCCGACCCTTCGATCAGCAGCAGCTCGCCCGGCGAGGCCACGCCGTCGGGCTCACCGCTCCACTCGCCCAGGCCCACCGGCGCCTTCGTCCCGAGGTCGCGGATCCGCCGCACCACCGGCGCGCCGCCGCCCGAGAGCGAGCGGGTGTCCACCAGCTCGGGCCACAGGCCTCCGCCGCACCCCGCGACCAGCGCCGCTCCGGCGAGCGCCAGGCACAACGGCCGATAAACGTCAAGTGCGAACGAGGTGGTGGAGGGCGAGATCGACATGCCGCAGACTAGTGCCCGGGAGGCCGGAAAGTCAATGCGACCAAGGGGTTCGAATGCCATACGATACCATATACTTCTCTCGTTGACAACCTCGCGCCCGATCCGTTACCTCGGCGCCATGCGCATCTACTTCGTCGGGGCCCACGCGACCGGCAAGACCACGATGACCCGCTTCGTGAGCCGCAAGTGGGGGCTGCCGATGATCACCGAGGTCGCGCGCGCGGTGCTCGCCGAGCTGGAGGCGTCGCTCGATCACCTCCGCACCGACATGGACCTCGTCGCCGAGTACCAGCGGCGCGTCTTCGAGCGGCAGGTCGCGCTCGAAAAGATGCAGCAGAACGGGTTCGTCTCCGACCGCGCCTTCGACAACCTCGCCTACGCCGCCGAGCACACCACGGTGCTGTCGGACCTGATGAACACGGACCACTTCCGCGACTACATGAAGTGGGTCAGCGGCGGCGTGGTCTTCTTCATCCGGCCGCACAAGGACCTGCTCAAGGACGACGGCGTGCGCGCCGGCGTCACCTGGGACTCGGTGCTCCGCATCGACGGGATGATCAAGCTGATGCTCGAGCTGTACAACGTCCCCTACCTGCCGATCGAGAACGTGGCGATGCAGGAGCGCGTTCGCGCCGTCGAGTTCGTGCTGTCGCGCGTTCCGGGGGTCCAGCGCGCCGCGACGCCGGCGGTGTGGGACGGAGCGCCGAAGGTGGTGAACCTGGCGCGTTCGTGATCGAAGCTTCAGCCGGCCGAAGCCGACGGGCCTTCGTTGAGCCGGTAGGCGACGAGCAGGTTGGGCACGAGCGAGAACTGATCGTGGTGCTCGAGCACCTTGCCGTCGCCGTCGAGGATGTCGGCGCGCGAGAGCACCACCACCTGCACCGTGCCCGTCGGGGGCTTGCAGGCCGCGATGTAGCCGACGACCCGCGCGCCGGTGTCGAAGTCGAAGGTGACGCGGTGGCTGATCATGTCGCGGAGCTTGCCGTAGTCGGGCATCGTGTCCTCTTCCGTCGCGAGCGTGGTCGTGTGGCGGCCGCTTGGCGCCGCCGGCGGGCGCGGATTATATCACGGTGATGCTCGAACTGATCCTGCTGCGCCACGGCGAGTCCGAGGGCAACCGCGACCGCGTCTTCGGCGGCCACGGGCCGATGCGGCTCACCGAGCTGGGCCACCGGCAGGCCGAGGCGGCCGCCGCCGCGATCGACGACGGCCTGGCCCCGATCGAGGCGATCTACGCCAGCGACCTGGCCCGCACCGTCGAGACGGCCGCCCCGCTCGCGCGGCGCACCGTCCGCGATCCGGTGCTCACCGCCGCGCTCCGCGAGCGCTCCGTGGGCGAGCTGACCGGGATCTCCTTCGACGAGGCGCGCGAGCGCTTCCCCGAGCTGTGGGCGCAGCTCTCAAAGCGCGATCCCGCCTGGTGCCCGCCCGGCGGCGAGTCGCACCACGACTGCTCGCGCCGCGTGGGCGCGTTCCTCGACGAGGTGCTGGCACGCCACGCGAGCGGGCGCGTGGTGCTGGTGTCGCACGCCGTGGCGATCGATCACCTGCTCCGCCACGTCGTCGGCATCGCGGGGGCGGCGGCGTTCCGCTGCCTCTTCCACGTCGACAACTGCTCGATCCACCGCGTGCTCCGCAAGGACGACGGGCCGTTCCGCATCGCCGCGATCAACGACGTCGCGCACCTCGGCGAGCTGCGCACGGCGACGGAGCGGGCCGCATGGCTCCCCGCCCGCGCCGAGACCCCGCGGAAGGACGACGAGGCACGCGGCGACTCGACGGCGGCCCCGCGGCGGCGATAACCTGCACGGCGATGGGCGCGGCGCACACGGCGACGATCGGCGCGATCCGGACGCTGGCGACGGACGTGCTCGAATACCAGCTCGAGCTGGACGTCCAGGAGCGCGACCTCAAGTGGCGCCCGGGGCAGTTCATCTCGCTCACCTGCGGCCACGACGCCGAGGGGAAGCCGCGCCTGCGGAGCTACTCCATCGCCTCGCCGCCGGGCACGGGGCGCCTCGATCTCGTCCTCAAGCTGGTCTCCGGCGGCGAGGGCTCCGAGTGGTTCCGCGGCCTGCGCGGCGGCGAGGTGGTGAACTTCACCGGGCCGATGGGCTTCTTCGTCCTCGACCTGCAGCACCCGGGTGACCAGCTCTTCGCGGCGACGGGCACCGGCATCGCGCCCTTCCTGCCGATGATCCGCGAGTCGCTGGCGCGCGACGAGACTGGCACGGTGCACCTCCTGTGGGGGCTGCGCGACGAGGGCGACCTGTTCTGGCGCGACGAGCTTCGCGCGCTCGTCGCCGCCTCCCCGCGCTTCCGCTACGCGATCCACCTCACCCGCCCGTCGCCATCGTGGACCGGCGCCACCGGCCGCATCACCCAGCCCGCGCTCGACGTGGCCCCGACCCTCCACCGGCCGACGTTCTACCTCTGCGGCAGCGGCGCCATGATCCGGGATCTCCGGGACGCCCTCGTCGCGCGCGGCGTCGATCGCAAGCGCCAGATCCGCAGCGAAGCCTTCTTCTGATGCCCCGCCGCAGCCCCGACCAGGAGCCCGTCGCTCGTCCGGAAGTCCGCCCGGAAGCGCGACGCGCAGACGCGAACGAGGCGGTCGATCGACTCGACTTCGCCGTCGGCGGCACGCTCGCCGCGCTGGCGGCGCTCCTCTACCTCGGCACCGCCCCGGCGGTCGTGAACCTCGACGGCCTCGGCTACATCAAGCTGATCCCCCACAACTTCGCGGCCGGCCACCTCCTCTACATGCCGATCCTGCGCCTCGCCGCCGCGATCGTCCGCGGCGACGGGCTCCTCGCCGGGCGCGTCGCCAACGCGGTCGCGGGCGGCGTCGCCGTCGGCACCGCCTTCGGGTGCGCGCGGGCGCTCCTGCCGCGGGCGCCGTCGGTGCTGGCCGCGGCCGGGCTCGCCGTCTCCTACGGGGTGTGGGTGCAGGGCAGCGACGTCGAGGTCTACGCGTGGGCGCTCGTGGCGCTGCTCGGCGTGCTCGCGCTCGCCCTCGCCTACCGTCGCGCGCCGTCGCTCCTCGGCGCGCTCGCGCTCGGCCTCGCGCTCTCGGGCGCGGTGCTGATGCACCTCACGCACGTCATCATCACGCCGTTCGTGGCGGCCTGGGTGCTCGCCTTCGCGCCGCGACGCCGCAGGCTCGCGCACGCCGCGCTCTCCGTCGGTGTGGGCGGCGCCGTGTCGCTCGCCGCGTACGCCTGGGCCGCGCTCCACGTGCGCCACCTCGACCTCGCCGGCGCGGTGCGCTGGATCAAGACGGCCGGCCACGGCTTCCCCTACGGCGGCGGCCTCATCCAGCGCTGCGGCGACGCCGCGCACGGCCTCGCCAAGGCGTTCGTCTGGTCGCCGTACCTCTACGAGTCCGACGCGCAGACGCTGCTCGGGCAGTTCCTCCTCGGGCTCGTGCCGCTCGCCACCGTCGTGGGGCTCGTCGTCGCCCGGCGGCGCGCGCTCGCGCACCTGCCGTGGGCGCAGTTCGCGGTGTGGGCCATTCCCTACGCCGGCATGGCGCTGCTCTTCTTCGGCTCGGACCACGAGCGCTGGGTGTTCGTGCTGCCGCCGCTGTGGATCCTCGCCGCCGCGGCGACGCACTCGCTGGGGCGGCGCGGGCCACTCGTCGGCGCGGCGCTCGTGGCGTACCTCGCGGTCGTCAACGCGCACACCGCGATCGGGCCGGCGCGCCACTGGTCGTGGGACCGCACCCGCGCCGACGCCGCGGCGGCGCTGATGCGTGACGGCGACCTCGTGATCTTCCCTGGTCACTCGTGGGACGAGTACGTCGGCTTCTACACGCACACGAAGATCGAGCCGCTGCCGATCGCCTACTACCTCGGCCGCGACGGTCGCGAGGCCTGCCTCGCGCGCATCGACAAGGAGCTGCGCGCCGCCCGCGCGCGCGGCGGCCGCGTCTTCGCGGTGCGCCTCTTCGACGACGACGACGGCGACGGGCGCGGCTTCTACGAGCTTTCGCAGCTCGGCTTCCCGCGGCCCGCGCTGCGCCAGCTCTTTTCGCGCTATCGCCCGCAGGCGCTGCCGACGCTGCAGCCGAAGGTCACCGTGTGGAGGCTCGACGATCCGAATTGATCTCGTGAGCCCGCGGAGCGTGGTAACGGATCGCCATGCCCGAAGCGATCGAGTACCGCGTCAGCCTCGCCGAGCGCGCTCGCCACCTGTACCTGGTCGAGGCGCGCTTCCCGACGGAGGCCGCCGCCGAGGTGGATCTGCGCCTGCCGCTGTGGACGCCCGGCTCGTACCTGATCCGCGAGTACCAGCGCCACCTGCAGGACCTCGCCGTCGACGACGGGGCCGGGCGCGCGCTCTCCGTGCACAAGGTGGACAAGGCCACCTGGCGCGTGCGCACCGACGGCGCGGGCGAGCTGCGCGCGCGCTACCGCGTCTACGCCCACGAGGTGACGGTCCGCACCGCGCACCTCGACCACACCCACGCCTTCTGGAACGGCGCCTGCCTCTGCCTTTACGTCGAAGCGCTGCGCGACCGGCCGGCGCGCGTGATCGTCGAGGCGCCGGCGGGCTGGTCGATCTTCACGGGCCTTTGCGCCGACGAGGACGGCGCCTACGTCGCGCCCGACTACGACACGCTGGTGGATTCGCCGTTCGAGGTGGGGCCGCACGAGCGGCTCGACTTTTCGGCGCTCGGCCGCCCGCACACCATCGCGCTGTGGGGTCGCGCCCCGTCGGTGCTCGACCGCGATCGCCTGCAGGCCGACGTGAAGAAGATCGTCGAGACGCAAGTGGCGGTGTTCGGCTCGCAGCTACCCTACGAGCGCTACACCTTCCTGCTCCACCTCGTCTCGGGCGGCTACGGCGGCCTCGAGCACCGCAACTCCTCGACGATCATCGCCAGCCCGCATGCCTTCCTCACCGCGAACAAGTACCAGGACCTGCTCGAACTGATCTCGCACGAGTACTTCCACCTCTGGAACGTGAAGCGGATCCACCCCGAGGCGCTCGGCCCATCGGCGAGGGAGCGAAGCGACCGAGGTGCCCCCGCCGCAGGCTCCGCCGTGGACGGGGCCCGAGGGATCGACTACCAGCGCGAGGCCTATACGCGCTCGCTGTGGGTCGTCGAGGGCTGGACGAGCTACTTCGATCGGCTGGCGATCCGGCGCGCCGGGCTGCAGCCGCCCGCGCGCTACCTCGAGAAGCTGGCCGAGGAGATCGGCAAGCTGCTGGCGATCCCCGGCCGCCGCCGCCAGAGCCTCGAGGAGGCGAGCTTCGACGCCTGGATCAAGTTCTACCGCCCCGACGAGAACACGGTGAACTCGACGGTCTCCTACTACCTCAAAGGATCGATCGTGGCGCTGCTCCTCGACCTCGAGATCCGCCGCCGCACCGAGGGCGCGCGCTGCCTCGACGACGCGATGCGCGCGCTGTGGCGCACCTACGGGCAGCAGGGCCGCGGCTACCCCGACGCCGCGGTGCAGGGGATCGTCGAGGAGGCGACGGGGCTGTCGCTCGACGACTTCTTCGCGCGCGCGGTGCGCGGCCACGACGAGCTGGACCTCGACGGGCCGCTCGCCTCGGTGGGCCTCGGCGTCCGGCCCCGCGGCGAGGGCGGCAAGGCGGCCTGGCTCGGCGTGAGCCTCGCGCAGGACGGCGACCGCCTCCGCGTCACCGAGGCGCTCGACGATGGCCCGGCGCAGGCGGGCGGCCTCTATGCCGGCGATCAGATCGTCGCCTGCGAAGGCTGGCGCGTCGATCGCGACGGCCTCGGCGAGCGGCTCTCCGCCCGCAAGCCGGGCGACACGATCCGCCTCGCCGTCTTCCGCCGCGACGAGCTGCGCGAGGTCGAGATCGCGCTGGGCGAGAAGCCTCCCATCGTCGAGCTCGACTTCCTCGACGAGGCCTCCCCCGCGGCCCGCAGCGCCTACCAGGCGTGGCTCGGCGCGGAGTGGGGAAAATAGCGAATCAGGGAAACTACGGCGGGCTGTCCGCGCAGCACCGGAACCCGATGTCGGCGAATTGGTACCCGGGCCGCTCGATGGCGAAGTCGAAGTTGCAGCTCGTCGCCGGCCCGAGGCCGTTGTAGGCGCCGCCGCGGACCTTGTAGTAGGTGACGTTGTTGGTGACCACGGCCGTGCGCGTCCACTCGGCCAGGTTGCCCGAGAGGTCGAACAGCTTGCCGCCGTTCATCGGCGCGTAGCAGCTCGCGCCCGTCGCCGTCGGCCACGTCTTGCCGGCGTTGGCGTTGACGTCGTTGCACGTGCCGGCCTGGTAGGTGCCGGGGTTTTTGGCGTACGACCACACCGTACCGGCGTCGCCGAGGTCGCAGGCAGCCGCCCACTCGGAGGCGTCGCACAGGCGCATGGGCTTTCCCGCCGAGTCGATGATCGCCGCGCACGCCGCCTGCGCCTGCGCCCACGTCACCGTCGCCCACGGCAGCGTCCCCGGCTTCGCGCATGCGCGGTTCGTCGCGCTGCCCGGCGACTGCGCCGTCGCGTCGGGCCGCGACGCCTCGACGGGATCGACGTAGACCCCGCTGTTGCCGATCTCGACCATCGGCTCGACGAGCGGCCGGCACGCGTGCGGTCCGCCGTTGTAGCACTGCGCGTTGTTGGCCGGGTTGCGCTCGTCCACCTGCCCGTCGCAGTCGTCGTCGATGCCGTTGCACGCCTCGTCGGTGGCGGCCATCGGGTTGCCGGTCGTCGGGCAGACCGTGCTCAGCTTGTCCTGCGAGCAGACCAGGGCCGCCGTCACCCGGCAGGCACCGACGCCGGCGCCGCAGGGCTTGCCCTTGTCGACGAAGGTCTCGTCGACGGCGCCGTTGCAGTTGCCGTCGAAGCCGTCGCACAGCGTCTCGACGATGGCGAGGTTGCCCATCGCGTCCACCTCGATGTGGGGGTCGTTCTTCTGGTACTCGCAGAACCAGCCGCTCTTGCCGTGACAGCTGGTCGTGGTGCCGGCGCAGATCGACGTCTGGTTGCAATAGTTCGCCGGTGGCGACACGAGGTGATCGTCGACGACGCCGTCGCAGTCGTCGTCGACCCCGTTGCAGACCTCGACGGTGGGCGGCGACACCGGGCAGGCGTACTCGCAGCCGTTGGCCGGGTTGCGGTCGGCGTCGGCGAAGCCGGGCTCGCAGCGCGCGACGACGCATGCCCCGTTCGTGCAACCGGCGACGGCGTTCGCCAGGCTGCACACCTTGCCGCAGGCCCCGCAGTTCATCGGGTCGCCCTGGAGGTCGAAGTCCTCGTCGATCTGACCGTCGCAGTTGTCGTCGAGGCCGTTGCACACCTCGAGCTTCGGCCCGACGCCCGGCTGGCAGACCTTCTGGCCGCCGGCGCACCAGGTCGTGCCGGGCGTGCAGACGCCGCAGCAGCGCCCGACGCACGGCGAGAGCGGGAAGGCGCAGGCCTTCTGCCCGACGCACGGAGCGAGCGCCGGGCAGGCGTTGTCGCACGGCTGGCCGACGTCGATCGGCGCGTTGTCCACCACGCCGTCGCAGTCGTCGTCGACGCCGTTGCACAGCTCCTTGCCCGGCGGGCAGACCGGGCACTTGTAGCTGCAGCCGGTGTTCGGGTTGCCGTCGAGGTTGGCATTGCACGGGGGGCATTGGAGGTGACACGTGCCGACGACGCTCGCGCCGCCGTCGCCGCTCTGGAACTGCATCGGCGTGCAGACCGAATCGGGCGCGCACCGGAGGCCGCACGCGCCGCAGTTCGACACGTCGTGCAGGAAATCGAAGCCCTCGTCGACCTGCCCGTCGCAGTTGTCGTCGCGGCCGTTGCACAGCTCGCCCTCGCAGAGCTGCGTCTGCGGGTCGCACGTCGTCGACTTGGGGCAGTCGGCGTCGACGGCGCAAGGCTTCGCGCACGAGCCGTTGGCGCACGGCAGGCCCCACGGGCAGTCCATCGGCGACGCGCACTTCGCCGGCGCGAGCGGGAAGCACGGGTACTCGCAGCCGTTGGAGACGGCGTGGTCGAGATCGTAGAAGCCGGGCAGGCAGTCGCCCATCGCGCAGCCGCCGTCGTGGCAGGCGCCCCGTGCGTTGGGGTAGCTGCACGCGTGACCGCACGCGCCGCAGTTGTTCGGATCGGCGGCGAGCTGCATCGCCCCGAGGCCGCAGGCGTCGCTCTCGCCGAGATCGCCCGGCTCCTCGGCGAAGTCGCCGGCCAGGTCGGGGGCCGTCGCGAGATCGGGCGCGGGCGCCCCCGCCTCGACGGCGAAGTCTCCCGGACCGCAGTTGATGCAATAGGGATTGACGTTGCACCCGACAGCGGCGAGCGCGACGACGCACCCCGCGACGCGAGGCCATCTCGAGCGCGGCAGCCCCCGTCGGCGTGCGCGGCGCGCCCCGAGCCCCGACATCACCCGCTCCTCACTGCTGCGCGGGCTGCTCCTGCGGCTGCTCCTGCGGCGGCTCCGGCGCGGCCGGCTTGGCGCGCTCGGTGATGTGGAACTCGACGCGGCGGTTCGCCTCGCGCCCGCGGGACGTCTTGTTGTCGGCGACCGGGCGATCCGGGCCGAAGCCCTCGGCGACCAGCCGCTTCTCGTCGACGCCCTCCCGCACGAGGTACTTCCTCACCGACTCCGCGCGGTCCTGCGACAGGCGGCGATTGCGATCCGCCGAGCCCTGCGAGTCGGTGTGCCCCTCGATGCGGATCTTCAGCAGCTCGGGGTGCGCCTTGATCGTCAGCGCCACCTGATCGAGCAGGTTGTAGGACACCGGCTTGATGGTCGCGCGGTCGGTGTCGAAGAACACCTTTTCGAGGATCACGATCTCCTCGCCGATCACCTGCACCTTCGGCGGCGGGCCGTTGTCCGGGCAGCCGTCGTCGTCCTTGTAGCCGTTGATCGTCTCCGGCTCGTTCGGACACTTGTCTTCCTTGTCGGGGACGCCATCGTGATCGTTATCGGGATCGGGGCACCCGTCGTCGTCCTCGAAGCCGTCCATGTCCTCCGGCTCGTTCGGGCATTTGTCGTACTGGTCGGGAATGCCGTCCCCGTCGTTGTCGGGATCGGGGCAGCCGTCCTCGTCCTGGAAGCCGTCCTTGTCCTCCGGCTCGGTCGGGCACTTGTCGCGGCTGTCCGGGATGCCGTCGTCGTCGCTGTCGGTCTTGTCGAGCGGGCAGCCGTCGTTCGGCTTGGGCGGCTTGTGGTCCTCCGGATCGTTCGGGCAGGCGTCCTTGATGTCGGGGATGCCGTCTTTGTCGTTGTCGGGATCGGGGCAGCCGTCCTCGTCCTGGAAGCCGTCCTTGTCCTCGGGCTCGTTGGGGCACTTGTCCTTCGCGTCGGGGATGCCGTCGCCATCGTTGTCGGGATCGGGGCAGCCGTCCTCGTCCTGGAAGCCGTCCTTGTCCTCGGCCTGGTCGGGGCACTTGTCCTCGGCGTCCGGGATGCCGTCGTGGTCGCGGTCGCGCGCGTCGGGCGAGTAGGTCACGCCGAGGATCCCGCGCGCCTGCGGCGAGCCGACGCCCTTGGTGAGGCCGGCGCCGCCGGCGACCGTCACGAAGAGCCCGCGCACGAGGCGCGCCTTCACGCCGAGGTCGGCCTCGAGCGGCGTGGCGTCGACGTTGGAGATGCCGGTGGAGCAGGTCGGGTTGCCGGCGGGGCAGCCGAACGCAATGTCGGTGCGCCCGTCCACGTCGAGGACGACGGAGAGCCGGTGCTTGTCGAGCACGTCGTAGGCGACGGCGGCGCTGTACATCAGCTCGCTGCCGATCGTCGTCGAAAAGTAGTACGACTCCGTCGGGCGGTAGAGGAACCCGACGCGCAGGCCGGCGCGCCAGCGCTCGCCCTCCCACCCCGCGAGGACGTTACCACCGAGGGTGACGTTGGAGTCGCCGCCGAACGAGTTGGCGGTGGCGAGGCTGGCCGGGATGGTCAGGAAGGGCGCGATCGCGAGGTTGAAGCCGCGGTCGCCGCCGATGATGCGCACCTTGATGTCGATCCACGGATCGCCGAGCGTGAAGCCGCTCGCCTTTGGCGCCGACCCGGCGGTGAGGTAGTAGTCGTCGCCGGTCTGGAGGAGGGTCATCGGCAGCCCGATGCCGACCTGGAGGCGATCCCACAGGCCGATGGCGAAGACCAGGTCGGCCGAGAGGTTGTCACGCATCGTCTGCGCGGCCGGCGCACCGACCGTGTTGGTCTGCGGGTTGACGTTGTAGATCGTCAGCGAGTCGCGCGAATAGTTCGTCCACAGGCCCAGCGAGTAGCTGAGGTGCGGCAGCGGCTGGGCCGCCTCCGTGCCGAGGAACTCGTCGGGCCCGACCGACGGGTGGAAGAGCTGCGGCGAGAAGCTCCGGTCCAGCGGCGGCTGCTGCGCGAACGCCACCGAGCCGAAGGCTCCGACGAGCAGGGGGATGGCGAAGGCACCCGAGACCCGGCGTGATCTGCGCATCGCGCGCGACCCTATCATGGCGCCGACCGGCTTCACAAGCAGGGACACCGTCGTGGGCTGGGGGGGCGGACGGGGGGCGGCATCCGCCCATACCGGAATCTTCCGATCGCGCGCTACTCGGCGTCGCTGGAAACGTAGAGCGCGTCGTCGACGGCCGCGCGGTAGCACAGCACGCCCGCGCCGACGGTGACGGCCACCCCCGCGGCCAGCAGCGCGGTGCCCGCGATGGCGTGCAGCCGCGCGGCGCGCAGCCCGCGCGACGGGAGATCGGGCAGCGCGCTCACCAGCGCCGCCTCGCCCGCACCGTCGCCTTCGATCACCCACACCCGCCCGCGGCCGCGATAGCCGCCGCCCTGCGGGTTTTCCGCCTGGCGCGTCGCGAAGCCGGCCACCAGGACGCGCGTGCCGTCGGCGATCGACGAGCCGTCGGCGAGCCCCTCGACCACCGCGCATTCCTCCCCCTCGACGACGGCGCCACGCCCGGGACCGAGGTTCCGCCACGTCCCCTCCACCGCCACGCGGCCCGGCGCGATCGCCGCGAGCGGGACGCGCGCCGCGCCGATCACCTCCCAGCGCGTCCGCGCCCGGCGGGCCCGCCGGCGCAGCGCCGCGCCGACCGCCCCGAGGGGGAGCGCGACGAGCGCGACGGCCAGGGCGAAGGTGAGCGGGATGCCGAGGTGGTTGAACAGCGGCTCGATCCACATGCTCTCTTGATACGCACGATCCGCCGCGAAGTTCCCGGGCGCGCGCTCAGAGCGGCGGACGCAGCCACACGTCGAAGCCGAAGGCCACCGCGAAGCCGAACTTGCGGTACATGTCTTTCGGCGTGTCGGCGGCCCGCGCCACGAGGTAGACGAGATCGGACTGGGCCGCCCGCGCGCGCTCGACCAGCCGCACCACCATCGTCTGCGCCACGCGATTGCCGCGCGCCTCGGGGATCGTCCCGACGGTGACGATCGCCGCCACGCCGGTCGCCGCGCCGCCGCCGATGGCGAGCCCGACGGCGCCCACCGGCTGCCCCTCGCGCAGCGCGACGAACAGCTGGAGCGCGCCCGCCTCCGCCTTGCTGACCAGCGAGCCGATGATCTCGCGCGACACGAGCGGCGAGTACCAGGGCTCCTCGCGGCTGAGGAGATCCATCGCCTGCTCGTACGACGACGTCGGCGCCTCGTCGGGAATGCGGCGGACGTCCACGTCCGGGGCGGCAGAGCGCGAGATGTCGCCCGGCAGCACCATCGCCACCAGCCGGTCGCGCGTGAAGCCCCGCTCGCGCAGCCCGAGCGCCACGCGCTCGTCGAGCGGCGCGCCGTCGCACGAGATCTGGAGGTGCCGCGAGCCGCTCGCGCGGAGCGGCCACTCGAGCGCGGCGAGGTCGCGGTCGAGCCCGACCGGTTCGAGCCGCGGGTGGCGAATCACGTTGGCGTCGAAGACGTGCGGGAAGCGGCGCTGCCGGCACACCCGCCCCGCGGCGAGCGGGAACACCTCCGCCGCAGCCTCGGCGATCGCGTCCTCGCACGCCACGATGCGACGGACCACCGCGGCGGGCATCTCGTGGCCGAACCGCTGCACGGCGCGATCTTGGGCGCCGGGCAGGGGGGTGTCAACGGACGGCGCTCGCTGCGCGGCGAAGCGCGCCGAGATTCCTGATCATGCGGTGGTGGTTCGTGGCGGTCTTCGCGCTCGCCGGGTGCGGCACCTTGGACCTGTGGGCGGCGAAGGCGCTGACCGGACCGATGGGCGCTTCATCGACGCCGGGGCCGGGCGAGCCGATCGCCGTGCGGGCGCGCGACGGCATCTGGCTGCGCGGCTTCCGCGTGCGCGCGCACCGGCCGGCGCATGGCACGGTCGTCCTGCTCCACGGCCTCGGCGGGAGCGCGTCCTTCTGGGCCGACGAGGCGCTCGCGCTCGCCGCCGCCGGGTACGACGCCGTGGCGCTCGACGGGCGAGGCCATGGCGCCTCGGGCGGCCTGTGCACCTGGGGCGTCCGCGAGCGCGACGACGTGCGCGATCTGCTCGATCGGCTCGCCCGCGATGGGCTCGCGCCGCCGGTGGTCCTCTACGGCTACTCGCTCGGCGCGGCCGTGGCGATCCAGGCGGCGGCGATCGACCCGCGGATCGACGGCGTCCTCGCGGTGGCGCCCTTCCCTACCCTCGAGGACATCGTCCAGCGCGTGGTCTGGGCCGCCCCGCACCGGCTGATCGAGCGCGTGATCGCGAGCGCGGAACGGCGCGCCGACTTCCGCGCCGACGGGGTGCGCCCGATCGACGACGCGCGCCGCCTCGCCGCGGCGCTGGCGCTGGTCGCCGGCGCGCTCGACGAGCGCGTGCCGCTCACCGAGGCGCGCGCGCTGGCCGTCGGGGCGGGGGCGCCGCTCCTGGTGGTGCCGGCGGCGACCCACGACGACGTGCTGCAACGCTGCGGTCGGGC
>JAJXSP010000111.1 GCA_021784515.1 Myxococcales bacterium
CGGCGGCCGCCGCGACCGCCGCGTCGTCGCCGCCCCACACGAGGAGCAGCGTCGCGCCATCGCCGGCGGTGGGGTGGGGCACGAGCCGCACGCCCGAACCGGCGCTCGACGGCAGGCCGAGCCGCGGCAGGTCGCCGCCTCGCGCCACCACGACCGCGCTCGCGGGCGGCAGGGCGCCGATCGACACCGGCAGCGACAGCGCCGTGTCGCCGGAGAGTGCCAGGTCGCCGGCGAGGAGCGCCGCGGCTCGCAGCAGGGCGGGGGAGGGCGGCGCGGCGAACACGAAGGGCACGCGGGCCGAGCGCTCGCTCGCCGGATCGAATAGCGGCATCGGCAGGTCGTCGACGGTGAAGGTGGCGGGCAGCGGCTCCTCGCGGACCTCGAGCACCGAGGCCTCGTCGAGGATCGCGAAGGCGCCGGGCGGCAGGCAGGGCGCGCCCCCCGGCGCGCGCTCGAGGGCGAAGCCGACCTCGTTGCGCGCCCCGAGGAGACTGGGGTCCACGTCGAGCTGGCTCGCGGCGCCGGGCGCGATCGCCGCGCTCTCGACGCGGCCGACGGCGACGCCGTTGACTTCGACCCGTAGCGCGAGAACGCCGGCCGGGGGCCGCTCGCGGAACCGCAGCGCGAGCCGCGCCCCGACGGCGATCCGATCCGGGCGCCCTCGCTGCACCAGCGTCAGCGTCGGCCCCTGCCAGCGCGCGCGCAGCCACGGATCGAGGCCCATGTCCGCGAGCGCGTGGCGGGCGAGGCCGCGCTCCACGGGCACAGCGCCCGCTGCGGCGGGGCCGGCGATCGCGACGAGGGTGGCGATCATCACGAACCCCCTCACGGCCCGCTCTGCGACGGTGGTGAGTCGAGCGCCGCCTGCTCCAGCACGGCCCCCGGCAGCTGCGCCAGCCGATCGAAGAGCGGCTGCAGGTGGAAGCCGGTCTGCGCCAGCAGGGAGACCGCACCGGCGATCGCCACCACGGCCGTCGCCGAGGCGGCGATCCGTCGCTCCGCCGCCGCCACGCGCCCGATGGCGCCGAGCCCGGTCGCCACCACCGTCGCGAAAGAGGCGAGCGGGTGATCCGGCGCGCGGCGCCGGTCCCAGTCGAGCCACGCGTCGGGCCGCCCGAAGAGCACCTCGACCAGGCGCGCCTCCTCGTCGAGCGGCAGCTCGCCGAACGAGACCCGCAGCGTGGCGCCCGCCGCGGCCACCACGTTCCCCCGCAGCGCATGCTCGCGCTCGCCGGCGAACAGCCCCACCGTGACGCGATCGCCCGGCTCGACGGCGATCCCGTCACCGAGGCGCAGCAGGCAGCCACCGAGCGAGAGGTCCAAGAGGTTCGCGCTCCGGGTGTGGCCCGACGGCGCGGTCACCATCGCCCGCAGCTGCATCGCCACGCGGTAGGTCGCGCGCCGCTGCGGCTGCTCCCACGCCACGCAGAGCGCGGCGCCGAGCACGACGATGCTCCCCGCCGACCAGGCGGCGTTGACCAGCACCGTGCCCACGTCGTCGCCGCCGGTGGCGAGCAGCCGCGCCGCGCCGACCGCCAGCCCGACGGCGAGCGCCACGAGCATCGCCGCGTAGGGCCACGCCAGCCGCCGATCGAGCCCGCCGTGCTCGATGGTCGCCCCCTTGTCCGTCACCTTGAACACGCCGGCGCGCGGCCGCAAGAGCGCGGTCAGCGTCGGGACGAGGATGTAGAAGGCGAGGATGGTCTCGTAGACCTGGTCCCAGAATGCGTAGCGGAAGCGCCCCGTCTGGCGTGCGTTGGCGAGGCGCGCGAACACGAGGTGCGGCAGCACGTAGGCGAGCAGCACCGGCGCCGCGGTGTGGCAGATGTGGAGCCCGAAGAGCAGGTAGGCGAGCGGCGCGGCGAGGAACACCAGCCGCGGCACCGCGTAGAGGAAGTGGAGGATGGCGTTGAGGTAGCAGAGGCGCTGGGCGAGCCCGAGGCCGCGCCCACCGAGCGGGTTGTCGACGCGGAGGATCTGCACCATGCCCTGCGCCCACCGGATGCGCTGCGTGACGTGCGCCGCGAGCGTGTCGGTGGCGAGGCCCGCCGCCTGGCGGATCGAGAGGTAGGCGGTGCTCCAGCCGCGGCGCTGGAGGCGGAGCGCGGTGAGCGCGTCCTCGGTGATGCTCTCGGTCTGGATGCCGCCCACCTCGACCAGCGCGCTGCGGCGCAGCACCGCGCACGAGCCGCAGAAGAACGAGGCGTTCCAGAAGTCGTTGCCCGGCTGGATGAGGCCGTAGAACAGCTCGCCCTCGTTGGGCACGCGGCGGAACTGCCGCGTGTTCCGCTCGATCGGATCGGCGTTGTAGAAGTGGTGCGGTGTCTGGACCAGGGCGAGCCGCTCGTCGCGCAGGAACCAGCCGGCGGTGAGCTGGAGGAAGGAGCGCGTGGCGACGTGGTCGCAGTCGAAGACGGCGACGAGCTCGCCGTCGGTGACGCCGAGGGCGTGGTTGAGGTTGCCGGCCTTGGCGTGAAGGTTGTCAGGGCGTGTCACGTAGCGGGCGCCGGCGGCGGCGGCGAAGGCGCGGAAGGCCGGGCGGCGGCCGTCGTCGAGGAGGTGGACCCGCAGCCGGTCGCGCGGCCAGTCGAGCGCGAGCGCGGCGAGCACGGTGGGGCGCACCACGGAGCGCGGCTCGTTGTAGGTCGGGATGAAGACGTCGACGGTGGGCCAGCGCGCCGGGTCCTTGGGCAACGGCGTCGGGTGGCGGCCGAACGGCTGCACCGTCTGGAAGAAGCCGAGCATCAGCACGGCGAAGGCGTACAGCTCGGCGCCGAGGAGCAGCGCGCCGCACACCGCCGCCGCCGGCGAGTCGAACTCGAAGGTGCGCGTGACGCGCCAGTAGAGGTAGCGCAGCGACACCGCCACCGAGCACACCGCCAGCATTCGCGTGGCGACGGCGCCGCGGCGGCGGTCGAGCAGCAGCGCCGCGCCGAGGAGGGTGAGGCCGAGCACGAGCTGCGGTCCGGCGGAAAGCGGCGTGGTCACGAACGCCCACAGCGCCGGCAGCGCCGCGGCGGAGGCGGCGAGCAGCAGCGTGCCCTGCCACCTCATCGCGCGCCTCTTGGCTGCGCGTCGACCGCCCGCAGCGCCGCGTCGCGCCCGCCGTCGAATCGCGCGGTCCAGTCGGCGAGGCGACGGAAGTCGTCGGCCGCCTGGCTCGACGGAGCCGCGGTGAGGATCGGCCGCTGCGAAGCGAGCGCCTCGCGCAGCGCCTCGTCGCAGTGGATGGTGATCGGCAGCAGCTCGTCGCCGAAGGTGGCGCCGAGCAGCGCGTGAACGTCGCGGGCGAGGCGACGGCCGGGGTCGGCCAGGTTGAGGAGCACGCGCGTGGCCGCCGGCCGGCCGCCGGCGTCGAGCGCCGCTCGCAGCGACGGCAGCGTGGCGAAGCAGGCGGCGTCCGGCGTGGCCACCACCAGGGCGAGATCGCAGCTGGCGAGCGCCTGGTGGAACCACGGCGACGGGCCCACCGCGGCGTCCACCACCGCGTAGCGCACCGAGGTGCCCAGCTCGTCGAGCAGCTCGCGCAGCAGGCGCGGCCGCTCCGCGAGGCAGCGCTCGAGCGCGCCCCGCCGACGTGGCCCCACCGCCCCGAAACGGAGCACGCCGACCCGCCCGGCGCCGCGCTCGAGCGTGTGGCCGCCCAGGCCCCCGTCGAGCGCCGCCGACGCGAACCCGAAGGGCGAGCCGCCGGGCGAGAGGCCGAGATGGAGGGCGAGCTGATCGCGCGGGTCCACGTCCACGGCCACCACACGGTCGCCGCCGCCGGCGAGGGCGACGGCGAGGTTGGCGGCGACGGTGGTGCGCCCGACGCCGCCCTTGATGGAGAGCACGGCGATGGTGGTCATCCGACGCTCTCGGGATCCGCCACGCCGACCCGCGGCTCGGTCTCCTCGTCCTCGTCCGCCAGCGACTCGACGAGCAGCCAGAAGACGCGATCGAGGAGCGGCCACTCGGCGCGCGCCCGCGCCACCGCCTCGTCGTCGCGCCCGCTCCAGTACGGCAGCGGAGGCGCGCCCGCCGCCTCGAGCACCCGGTCCACCTCGGCGTCACGCCGCTCGATCGCCTCACCGCCATCCTGCTGCTCCCCGGGCTCCACCCCGAGGGACGCCCGCCGCTCTCCCGCAGTCGCCACCGCCCCGTCCCTCCAGGCCTCGTCCCCACTCGAGGCAATGCGCCCCGGTCATATCGAGCCGGCCGTCGAACGGCGCAAGGCCCGCCCATTGGCCGCAGGCCGCGCAGAGCGCCCTTCGGGCCACGGCGTGAGGGTCTCGGTGCCGCCTGCCGGATCCGCTGGCGCGTCGCCGGTTCCTCGTCATGCTGCTGCGCATGTCGCTCTCCGGTCGACCCCCTCACCGACGGAAAAAAGCCCTGCTCGCCGGTCTGTGCGCCGTGGCGTGGGCGGCGGGCTGCGCCCCCTCCGACCCCTCCGCGGAGGACGCCGCCGCCGATGCCGCGCGGCCCTCCGCCGACGCCGCGCGGCCGTCCGCCGATCTCGGTCCATCCGCCGCCGCCGATCTCGCTGCGCCCGCCGCGGATCTCGCCGTTACTCCCGGGGCGGACCTCGCCGGGGCGCCGCCGCCGGACCTCGCGCGCCCGTCGCCGCCGCCCGACCTCGCGTCGCACGTCGACGGCCCGTCGACGCCGCCGCCGTCCGGCTGGCTCCACACCGACGGCGCGCGGATCCTGGACGCCAACGGGCAGCCGGTGCGCCTCACCGGCCTGAGCTGGTTCGGCCTCGAGACCCCCAACTACGCGCCCCACGGCCTGTGGTCGCGCTCGATGGCCTCGATGCTCGACCAGATCAAGCAGCTCGGCTACAACTCGCTGCGCGTCCCGTTCTCGACGCAGCTCTTCGATCCGGGCAGCACGCCCAACAGCATCGACTACCACCAGAACCCCGATCTCGTCGGCCTCGACGGCCCCGCGCTCCTCGACAAGCTGGTCGCCGGCGCGCGCGCCCGCGGCCTGCGCGTGATCCTTGATCGCCACCGTCCCGACTCGGGCGCGCAGTCGCCGCTCTGGTACACCGCGCAATACTCCGAGCAGCGGTGGATCGCCGACTGGGTCATGCTCGCGGGCCGCTACGCCGGCGATCCCACCGTCGTCGGCTTCGACCTCCACAACGAGCCGCACGGCGCGGCCACCTGGGGCGACGGCAACCTCGCCACCGACTGGCGCCTCGCCGCCGAGCGCGCCGGCAACGCCGTGCTCGCGGTCAACCCCAACCTGCTCATCATCGTCGAGGGCATCGAGACCGCCGGGGGCGCCTCGTCCTGGTGGGGCGGCAACCTCCGCAACGCCGGCGCGAGCCCGGTGCGCCTGAACGTGCCCCACCGGATCGTCTACTCGGCCCACGACTACCCCGCGAGCGTTTACAACCAGACCTGGTTCTCGGCGCCCGACTACCCCGCCAATCTCCCGTCGGTGTGGGACGCCAACTGGGGCTACCTCGCCAAGAGCGGCGCCGCGCCGGTGTGGATCGGCGAGTTCGGCACGCGCGATCAGACCGCGTCGGACCAGCAGTGGTTCCACGCCCTCGCGAGCTACATCGCCGGCCAGTCGCTGTCCTTCGCGTTCTGGTGCTGGAACCCCGACTCCGGCGACACGGGCGGCGTGCTCCAGGACGACTGGACGACCGTGAACCAGGACAAGCAGTCGGTGCTGCAGCCGTTGCTCGCGCCGCTCGTGAAGTAGCCGGTCGTCGCCGACGACGACGCCACCACCATCTCTCGAGGAGGATGATGACGATTCGACCGTTCGCGCTCCGCTTCTCGCTCCTTGTCGCGGCCACCGCCCTCGGCGCCGCCTGCTCCCAGAGCTCGGGCCCGGGTTCGCAGCCCGCCGCTCGCGACGCCGCGAGCGTCGCCGACGCCGCCGCGGGTGCTCCTCCCGCCACGGGCAACACCGACGGGGCGTCCTCGCCCGTTGGCGCCGCCGACCTCGCCGTGCCTCCGACGCCGTCGAGGGACCTCGGCGCGCCGCCCGTCGTCGTGCCCAGCGGCGGCAACCCCTACGCCGGCGCCGCGATGTACCTGAACCCCGACTACGCGAGGGAGGTCGACTCGTCGATCGCGCAGGACCCGACCGACGCCGCGCTGCTCGGCAAGATGAAGTCGTACTCGACGGCGATCTGGATCGACACCATCGCGAAGGTCCCGTCCATCGCCCGCTATCTCGACGACGCGGCCCGGCAGCAGGCGGCCGCGGGCAAGCCGGTGGTGACCACCTTCGTGATCTACGATCTTCCCAACCGCGACTGCGCCGCCAACGCCTCCAACGGCGAACTCACCGTCGACCAGGGGGGCCTCGCGATCTACAAGAGCCAGTACATCGACGCCATCGCGGCGATCTTCCGCGCCCACTCCGGGCAGCCCATCGTCGGCATCGTCGAGCCCGACTCGCTGCCCAACATCGCCACCAACCTGTCGATCCCGAAGTGCGCCGCCTCCGAGTCGGCCTACCGCGACGGCGTCGCCTACGCCATCGCGACGCTGTCGCAGCCCCACGTGTCGCTCTACGTCGACGCCGCCCACGCCGGCTGGCTCGGCTGGCCGGACAACATGACCAGGATCGCCACCATCTTCCGCGACGTCCTCGCCGCCGCCGGTGGGGCGAGCAAGGTGCGCGGCTTCGCCACCGACACCGCCAACTACAGCGTCCTCCACGAGGTTCCCGAGCTGTTCGACTACCAGTACAACCCCTGCCACGACGAGCTGACCTACGTCCAGAAGCTCGGCGTCGCCCTCGGTGCAGTCGGCCTCTCCAACGCCCGGTTCCTGATCGACACCAGCCGCGACGGGCTCGGCGGGATCCGCGCGCAGTGGGGCTCGTGGTGCAACGTCCACGGCGCGGGGCTCGGCCAGCGGCCGGTCGCCGACCCGGTGGCGGGCGTCGATGCCTATTGCTGGGTCAAGCCGCCGGGCGAGTCCGACGGCACCTCGGATCCCCAGGCACCGCGCTTCGACTCCTCGTGCGCCAACCCCGATGCCACGCCCGGCGCCCCGCAGGCCGGCCAGTGGTTCCATTCCTACTTCGTCAATCTCGTGAAGAACGCGAATCCCCCGCTCTGATCGTCGCGCTACACTCGCCCGGTGGATCCACACGACGCCGACGCGGCCCTCGACGGGGCCGAGCTCGTCCCTGCTGCCGAGGCTGCGCTCCCCGACGCCCGGCGCCTCCTCGACCGCTGCCTCGACGCCGGCATCCCGGCCCGCCTCGGTCGCGACCACCACTGCGGATCGGGCCACTGCGCTCCGAAGGCGCAGCTCCTCGTCCGCGCGGAGGACGCGCCGGCGGTGAGCGATCTCCTGCGGCGCGAATGGATCGAATCGGCCGAACGCGAGGGGACGCTGGACCCGGAATACCTCGAGCGCATCCGTGCGGCGCCCGCCGGGCCCGACGCCGAGCCGCCATGCCCGGCGTGCGGCACCGCCGCCCCTCTGGTCGAAGGCGCGTGCAGCGATTGCGGGTTGCAGCTCGAGGAAGGGCCCGCGGCGAAATAAGATGCTCGCCCTCGCGGCCGATCCATCCCGCCTCGCTTCGTTACTCGTGATCGATTGGACGCGCTCGGCGGCCCCGGGCGCCGGGAGCCGGCGCGGTCTCGGCAGGTCCACGGTGTCCTATCGCGCGCGGACCGTCGCGCCGTCGAGCAGCTGCGCGAAGCCCGGCTCGACGAGCCCGCGATCCTCGTCGGGCGCCTGCATGACGAAGATCAGCGCGCGGTCGGGCAGCGTCACGAGGTAGCCGTCCGTCGTCTCCGCCACCTTCTCGCCGAGCACGCCGAGCTCGAACTGGTAGCGCAGCCCGTCGCGCGGCGCGCCGAGGATGGTCCGCGTCACGGGCGTCGTGCGCGGGCGCTCGAGCGAGAGGATCCCCTTCGTCTTGCCCGCCAGCTCCTTCCTCATCTCGTCGACCATCGTCCCCAGGAACTCCTTGAGATCGATGGGCAGCGCCGGGCGGAACTCCTCGACCATCACCAGACCGTCGCCCGGGGTCTCGACCGTGATCACGCGAAGGTGCGCGGAGGAGATCTCCTTCGTCGACGTCGAGACCTTCCAGTTGCCGGGGTAACGGAAGGCGAGCCCCTCGGCGTCGAACGACTTCGGGTGCGCCGTGTCCGCCTTGCGCTCGCAGCCCGTCGCGGCGAGGAGTCCCAGCACGGCGGCGAGCGCGATCCGGAATCGATGAGGGCGACGCTCGGCCATGCTCGGAGGATAGACGATCAGGACCCTCCGGACGGGCCGTCCACGATCTCGATGGGCGAGACGGGAAACGCCCGCCGGCGCGCGGGTTCGTCGAAGCGCACGCGCGCGACGTTCCCCGGCTCGAGCCTCGCCCACGACGCATCGCCCAGCGCCAGCACCTCCTCGACGGTGAACGCCGCACTCCCGTCGACGGGTTGAACCTCGAACGCGAACAGCGCGAGCGTCCCGCCCCGCATGGGCCGCAGGACGGCTCGCCGGAGCACGCGCGCCCGTCCGTCGGCGCCGAACCTCGACACGAGGGTCGGACCGAGCCTCGGGACGAGCCAGCGCACCTGCAGCGCCACCAGCGCCGCGCACGCCGCCGCCAGCGCCCACCACGGGGTCGATCCCGAGGCACGCAAGGCGCTCCAGGCGCCGAGCGATCCGAAGCCACCGACGACGCCGAAGGTCGAGGCGATCCCGAAGGCATTGATCGGAAGCCGCCGGAACTTGCGCATCAGCGCCCAGAACGCGAGCTGGTCGACGGCACGCTCGGCGTCCGTGCGGGCGAGAGTTGCGACGCGCGCGTAGTGGTCGATCGCCTCGTCGCGCCGGCCCTCGAGGACGAGCGCCTTCACGCGGTCGACCTCCTGCGCCGGCAACGGGTCGGCCAGGATCCCCGCGCTCTCCCCGGGCGAGTCGATTCGGAAGCTCACGCTGCAGTAGGCGCAGATCGCGTGCGTCTGGTGTTCGACGAGGTCGAGCGGCGCGCCGCAGTTCGGACACCTGGCGCTCACGATGTGCATGGCGGAACGACGCTCCCGCGGAACGCCCGCGAGCGCAACATCTGGCGCGCCGGCGTCGGGCGGTACAATGGGAGGGCATGGACGCCGACGAAGCGTATCGCTCGGTCGCCGCCGCGCTGCGCGAGGCCGTCGAGGCCCGCGGCCGCGCCGAACGCCAGCTCGCCGATCTCCGCGGGCGATTCGACCAGCTCGTCGACGTGCTGGCCGGCAAGGGGCTGCTGGCCGAGGGCCATCGGAAGGTGCTCGATCGCGCCGGTGCGGCGGCCGCCGGCGCCGTGAAGCCGCGCGTTCGCCTGCGCGCCTGGGTCGACAAGTACCGGATCCCGAATGCCGACGTCGACTGCGCCGCGCTCTACCCGCTCTGCCACGCGCGGTGCTGCTCGCTGTCCTTCGAGCTGACGACGCAGGACCTCGACGAGGGCGTCGTGCGCTGGGAGGTGGAGGAGCCGTACCTCATCCGGCACGAGGCCGACGGGTACTGCTCGCACCTCGATCGCGCGACGGGAGGGTGCGGCGTCTACGCCCGGCGCCCGGCGACGTGCCGCGGCTACGACTGCCGGGGCGACCGGCGCATCTGGGCCGACTTCGACCGCCGCATTCCGGCGCCGCTGCCGTAGGGCGCGCCGCCCGCTCCGTGGCGCTCAGCGACGAGCCAGCCGCTCGAGCGCCTCCTGCATCCGCGTCTCGACGACCCGCGCGCACTGCTTGACGTAGCCCTCGTCGCGCGCCGCCTCGGGCCCGCTGGCGTCGAAGGCGATCGGCGGCAGCACCTCCATGCGGATCTTCGCGGGCAGCGGGAGGTAGAGCGGCGGCGGGAACGGCGTGAAGCCCCAGGGCAGACTCACCACCAGCGGCCACGTCTTCACCCGCCACAGGCGGTCCACGCCGAGCATCCGCGCCAGCCACTTGCCGTCGTGGATCACGACGAAGATGGAGTGCGAGCCCTGCGCGACGAGCGGCACGATCGGTACGCCGTGCTGCAGCGCGATCCGCACGTAGCCGCGGTGGCCGTGGAAGCGGATCTTGTTGCGCTCGCGGAACGGGCGCATCGACTCCTCGGAGCCGCCCGGGTAGACCAGCACCTTGTGGCCCGCGTCGAAGATGCGCCGCGCGTTGTCGCGCGAGGCGCGCACGCAGCCCACCTTGCTGAAGACCTGGTGCAGGAAGGGCAGGCGGAGCGCGAAGTCGTGCGTGAGGATGTGCGGCAGCGCGTCGAGGCCGCGCGCCCGGTAGAGCGCCGCGCCGAAGAGGAAGGAGTCGATCGTCATCGAACCGCCGTTGTGGTTGCCCACCAGCAGGGCGGCCCCGTGGGGCACGTTGTCGAGGCCCGCGATTTCGGAGCGGTGGTACGGCCGCATCAGCCGGTCGACGACGCGCACCACCTGCTCGATGAACCACGGATCGCGGTTGTCGAGCGAGTCCACGTCGTAGTGCAGGCGCAGCGGTCGCGGCCGCGGCTGCTCGTCGGCGGGGAGCGGAGCGTAGGCGTAAGAGACGTCGCGGGCGCGAACCATGGAACATGTTCTAGTACCACGTAGAACGTGTTCCAGTCACGGGAAGGTCAGGATTCTGTCATCCCAGCCCCTCGGCGGAAAGCTCGACGCATCCTACGATGCAGACTAGCGGAGGTACGAACGCAGCGCGTCCAGCAGCTCCTGCGTCGCCTTCGCCTGTTGGCTGGTCGGCCGGCGATCGGGATCGACGATGTGGAACCGGACGTGCCCCTCGATGATCTCGTAGAGGAGGCTGTCCATCGCGCCCCGGCAGGCGGTGAGCGAATGCAGGACGGCGGAGCAATCCTCCTCCTCGACGAGCGCCCGCTCGACGGCGTTGAGCTGTCCGCGAATCCGGCGGATGCGGTTGGTCAGCCTCTCCCTCTCCTCGCTCGTGTGCACGGCGCCTCCGGCGGCCCCGGGTGGGGCGGGCCTCGCTTATACCATATGGGGTAGGGTATTTGCCGTTGACGCGGTCGGCCGCCCAGCATAGCGTGCGCCGCCTGGAACGACCGCATGGATGGGCAGGCAAAAAAGCGCCGATCGCGCGCCCGGCGCGCATTCCTCGGCCCGCTCCTCGGTGCCGCCCTCGCGCTCGCCGCGACGGGCGCGCGCGCGCAGGTCGCCGAGCCGTCCGGCCATGACGAGGAGCCCACCGTCATGGGATCGCTCGCTCGCCGCGGCCTCCACGACGTCCAGCACGAGGCCTGGAACGCCTACGGCCAGCTCACCTTCATCTCGAGCTTCAAGCTCCCGTTCTCCGCCGCCTACACCAACCTGAACGGCAGCAACCACTCGCTCTCTCCGGACTTCGAGTATAGCTACACTGCCACCGCCACCGTCTATCTGGGCGTGCGCCTGTGGCCGGGCGCTGAGGTCTACTTCGCTCCCGAGGCGATCTCGCTCCGGCCCCTGTCGGGGCTCACCGGGCTCGGCGGCGCCGTCCAGAACTTCGAGCTGCAGAAGACCGGCGGCGAGGCGCCCGAGCTGTACCGGTCGCGCGTCTACCTCCAGCAGACCATCGGGCTCGGCGGCGGGCGCGTCACGAAGCCGTCGGAGCCGCTGCAGCTCGGCACGGTCGTCGACAGCCGGCGGCTGGTGCTCCGGCTCGGCAACTTCTCGGTCCTGGACTTCATCGACCGCAACGAGTTCGCGAGCGACCTGCGCCAGGAGTTCTTCAGCCTCGCGTTCATGACCCACGCCTCGTACGACTTCTCCTCCGACGCGCGCGGCTTCTCGTGGGGCGGCGAGGCGGAGCTGTACCTCGACGACTGGGCGCTGCGCTACGCCCGGATCACGCCGCCGAAGAACCCGAACGGGCTGCCGAACGACCTCCGGTTCTGGCAGTACTACGGCGATCAGGCCGAGCTCGAGCACCGGCACCGCATCTTCGGACGCGACGGCGCGGCGCGCGTGCTCGTGTACTGGAACCGCGTGGATGCCGGGCGCTTCGACGACGCCATCGCGGCATTCCAGGCCGACCCCGCCAAGAATGCCGCGGCCTGCGGGAGCCGCTACAACTACGGCTCGCAGAACGCGATGGCCCCCGACCTGTGCTGGGTGCGGAGGACGAACTGGAAGGTGGGCGTCGGGGTCAACCTCGAGCAGCACCTCACCGATGACATCGGCTTCTTCCTCCGGGGGATGGTCTCCGACGGGCAGACCGAGGTGGACGCGTTCATGCCGGCCGACCGATCGCTCTCCTTTGGGGTGCTCGCGCACGGGTCGCTCTGGAAGCGGCCGCGCGACGTGACCGGCGCCGCCACGAGCTTCGCGTGGATCTCGTCGGCCCACGCCGACTACCTGCGCATGGGGGGCGTCGACGGCTTCATCGGCGACGGCAACCTGAACGCGGCGGTCGAGGACGTGCTCGAGGTCTTCTACAGCGTGAACTTCCTCGAGGTGCTCTGGGCCTCCGCCGACTACCAGCACATCACGCACCCCGCGTTCAACGCCGACCGCGGTCCCGTCGACATCTTCGGCGCGAGGATCCATGCCGAGTTCTAGTCGACGCGCGCGGTCGCTCGCGTGCGCGGCGCTGCTCCTCGCCGGCGTCGGGACGGCGCGGGCGCAGCGGCAGCCGCAAGGCTTCGCGGTGGAGCGCTTCTATCCGTCGGCCCCGGGCGGCGGCTGGCTGGTGATGGACGACCTCGACATCTCGGGCGGGTGGGGCGGCGCGGTCTCCTTCTCGACGGGCTACGCGCACGACCCGCTCCGGATCGCCGGCGCCGACGGCTCGCAGCACCTGAGCCTGGTCGAGCACCAGGCCTTCGCGGCGGTCGGGGCCGCCGTCACCTGGCGCCGCTTCCGCCTGTACGTGGACATGAGCAGCCCGCTCGTCGTCCGCGGCGACAGCGGCACCATCGACGGCTACGAGTTCCCGCCTGGCCGCAACCCGAGCACGCAACAGGACTGCGGGCGGCTGCGGGTCTGCGCGGACCCGGGTTGGAACCCCGACACCATCGCCGATCCCCGGCTCGGCTTCGACGTCCGCATCGTCGGCGATCCGAAGGGGCGCTTCCGGCTCGGTGCCGGAGCGCAGCTCATCGTCCCGTCGGGCGTGCGCGGCGACTACCTCTCCGACGGCACCGTCCGCGCGATGCTCCGCGTCCTCTTCGCCGGCGACGTCGGCCGCTTCACCTACGCCGGTCAGGTCGGCGTGCACATCCGCCCGCTCGACGACGCGCCCGCGCCGGGCAGCCCCCAGGGCAGCGAGCTGCTCTTCGGCGTCGCCGGCGGCGCGAAGCTCCCGGCCGGCCCGCGGTCGCTGTTCGTGGTGGGGGCCGAGGTCTTCGGCGCGACGGCGTTCCGCTCGTTCTTCGGCTCCGACACCACCGGCCTCGAGGCGCTCCTCTCGGGACGCTTCGAGCGGACGGCGGAGCACGGGCCCAACCTGCGGGTCAAGCTGGGAGCCGGCGCCGGCATCCCGGCACGGTTCGGGGCTCCCGAGTGGCGCCTCGTGCTCGCGGTCGAGGCGTACGGTCGCACGCCGTGACCACGCGCGCGTGGCCGGCCCGCGGTTACGCAACACTTGCCGGGGCCTGTCGATAATCTGGGCGGTCGATCCCCACCCTACGGTCTTGTCGCCCGAGCCGGCCTCAGCGTAGATTGCCCGAGCACACGGGCGGAGAGGAACGGATCGGATGCCACCCCAGGGGCGTCTCGGAGACAAGGCACAGGTTCCAGCCGACGCACACGGCTGCCCGGCGTGCCCGCACCCTGGCGTCGGCCCGGCGATCTCCGGCTCGCCCAACGTGAACGTCAACTCGCGCCCCGCGCTGCGCGTCGGCGACAGCGGAATGCACGCGGCCTGTTGCGGCCCGAACATGTGGCAGGCCCAGGCCGGCAGCGGCACGGTCTTCATCAACGGCAAGGCGGCCCACCGGCTCGGCGACGCCACCAAGCACTGCGGTGGATCCGGCCAGCTGATCGAGGGCAGCGGCGACGTCATCGTCGGCGGCGCCAGCTCGGGCGGCGGCGGGGGCGGCGGTGGCGGCGGCGGCGGCGCAGCAGGCGCCACCAGCGGCGGCTCCGCGTCGGGCGGACACGACGCCCCGGCCGGACAGGGCGCGCAGGGGCAGTCGAGCGCGAGCGGCGGCGGCCAGGGC